>NZ_RAWR01000051.1:0-46452 GCF_003986945.1 Corallococcus sp. AB018
GGGTGGGGCCCACCTACGACTTGATTGAACGGCACCGGGACACCCAACCCTGGACGGTGTCGGTGGTGGTGCGCAGGACCTGGACGGACTCGGGGGCTCGCACGGACGTGTCCTTCGACGTGACGGTGCCACTGGCGATGTTCTTTGGGACCCGGATCCCCGGCCCCGACGATGGAGGGGCGTCTTCGGAGTAGCCCCGGGGCGGACCCCGTACTATGGGAGGTCCACCATGAACTTCGAGCTGACCGACATCCAGCGCGAGATCCAGCGGCTGTGCCGCGAGTTCGCCGCCAAGGAGCTCATCCCCAACGCCCGCAAGTGGGACGAGCAGCACGCGTGGCCCACGGACGCGGTGAAGAAGCTGGCGGAGCTGTCCCTGCTGGGCATCGCGGTGCCGGAGGAGTGGGGCGGCGCGGGCCTGGACAACGTCTGCTACGCCATCGCGATGGAGGAGATTTCGCGCGGCTGCGCCTCCACCGGCGTGATCATGAGCGTGAACAACTCGCTCTACTGCGACCCGGTGTCCAAGTTCGGCACCCCCGAGCAGAAGGAGCAGTTCCTCAAGCCCTTCGCCAGCGGTGAGAAGATCGGCTGCTTCGGCCTCACGGAGCCCGAGGCCGGCAGCGACGCCGCCGCCCAGAAGACCGTCGCCGTGAAGCGGGGCGACGAGTACATCATCAACGGCTCCAAGAACTGGATCACCAACGGCCCCAAGGCCGACGCCATCGTCCTCATCACGATGACGAACAGGGAAGCGGGCAACAAGGGCATCACCGCGTTCCTGGTGCCCACCAACACCCCCGGCTTCACCCGCGCGGAGCCCGACAAGAAGATGGGCATCAGCGCCGCCTGGTCCTGCTCCATGTTCTTCGAGGACATGCGCGTCCCGGAGAAGTACCGCCTGGGCAAGGAGGGCGAGGGCTTCAAGGTCGCCATGTCCACGCTGGACGGCGGCCGCATCGGCATCGCGTCCCAGGCGCTGGGCATCGCGCGCGCGGCCTTCGAGGAGGCGGTGCGCTACTCGGGTGAGCGCAAGACGTTCGGCAAGCCCATCCGCGACCACCAGGCCATCCAGTTCATGATCGCGGACATGGCCATGGAGATCGACGCGGCCCGCCTGCTCGTGTGGCGCGCGGCGCTGATGAAGGACAAGGGCGTGCGTCACAGCCCGGAGAGCGCCATGGCCAAGCTCTACGCCAGCGAGATGGCCAGCCGCGTGGCCAACAAGGCCCTGCAGATCCACGGCGGCATGGGCTACAGCAAGGAGATGGACGCCGAGCGCCACGTGCGCGACGCGCGCATCACCGAAATCTACGAGGGGACGAGCGAGATCCAGCGCATCGTCATCTCCGCCAACCTGCTGAAGGAGTAGTCCCCCGGCCATGAAACGCGCGCTCCTCCCCGTGCTGTTCCTGTCCCTGGGCCTGGCGTCTCCGCTGGCGCTCGCCCAGGGCACCTCGAAGAAGAAGGCCGCGGCCACGCCGGCTCCGGCCACGACGTCCGCGCCCAAGAAGGACGACGGGCTGGACGTCAGCAAGCTGCCCTTCACCCCGGACTCCATCCGCCAGGTGATCGCCTACCACATGCCTCGGATCCAGGAGTGCTACGAGGACCACATGGTGGAGAAGGACAAGAAGGTGGAGGGCCTGCTGCGGACCACCTTCACCATCACCGCGGAAGGCGCCGTGCGCAGCGCGAAGATCGACAAGCACGGCAGCACGCTGAAGGACGCGGGCCTCAACGATTGCGTGGTGGCGGTGCTGTCGTCCCTGGACTTCCCCAAGCCCCCGGACGGCCGCGACCACCCCATCGAGTACCCGTTCAACCTCAAGGCCATCGAGTAGGGCTTCCGAGCCCCCCAAGGACGCCCGCGCCCGTGAACTTCGACCTCACCGAGACCCAGACGCTCATCCGTGACACCGCTCGCAAGTTCGCCCGCGAGCGCGTGGCCCCGCACGCCCGCGCGTCCGACCGCGAAGAGCGCTTCGACCCGGAAGTCTTCAAGGCCCTGGCCGAAGTGGGCCTGCTGGGCGTGAACCTGCCGGGCAAGTACGGCGGCGCGGAGGCCGGCGTGGTGTCCTACGCGCTGGCCATGATGGAGATGGCCGCCGCGGACGCCTCCGTGTCCGTGGCCATGGCCGTCACCAACATGTGCGGCGAGCTCATCCACGCGGTGGGCACCGACGCGCAGCGGGAGAAGTTCGTCACGCGCATCACCTCCGGTGAGGCCGTCGTGGGCGCGTTCGCGCTGAGCGAGCCGCACGCGGGCTCCGACCCCGGCGCCATGCTCACCACCGCCGTGAAGCGCGGCGACAAGTACGTGCTCAACGGCAGCAAGCAGTGGATCACCTCTGGCGCCTACGCGGGCGTCATCGTCGTGTGGGCCCGCACGGGGCAGTCCGGCAACAAGGGCCTGTCCTGCTTCATCGTGGAGGGCGGCGCCAAGGGCCTCCACGTGGGCAAGCACGAGGACAAGATGGGCCTGCGCGCGTCCAACACCGTGGGTCTCACCTTCGAGGACTGCGAAGTCCCCGCGGAGAACCTCCTGGGCAAGGAGGGCGACGGGTTCCGCCTGGCCATGATGGCGCTGGACGGCGGGCGCATTGGCATCGCGGCGCAGGCGTGCGGCACCGGCCGCGCGGCGCTGGAAGCGACCGTCTCCTACACCAAGGACCGCAAGGCCTTTGGCCAGGCCGTGGCGGACCTGCAGGGCCCGCGCTTCATGATGGCGGACATGCGCACCCAGCTGGACGCCGCCGAGCTGCTGACCCTGCGCGCCGCCGCCCTCAAGGAGGCCGGCCAGCCGTTCACTCGCGAGGCTTCCATGGCGAAGCTCTTCGCCAGCGAGATGAGCAACAAGGTCGCGGACAAGGCCGTGCAGCTGCACGGTGGTTACGGTTACATCGACGAGTTCCCGGTCGAGCGTTACTTCCGGGACGCGCGCGTGCAGACCATCTACGAGGGCACCAGCGAGGTGCAGCGGATGGTCATCGCCCGGGAAACATTCCGGCGCGAGGGGTAACGCTCCGCTTGTCCCACCTGGGGCGAGCGGGCAGGGGGCACCGGCCGGGTAGGACAGATGCGGACGCGGCCGGGCGTTCATAGAACACGGATCATCACTTGGGGCGGTGCACCGCTTGACTCCTGTAAACCCAGGTGTCTAGGGTGCGCGGCTTCCAACCAGCCTTGCGTTCCCATTCAGGGGACACCCGCGGTCTCCCGTCGCTCCCCGCAGGCGGCCGCGCACCCATTCAAACAGGGGGCAGTTGTACCGTTCCAAGGACTTCCCATTCATGCAGCAGAACGTGAACCAGCAGATCGACGGCGGTGACGAAGACTTCGCGGCGATGTTCGAGGCCTCGCTCAAGGAGCGTGGCGGCGACGGAATCCTGAAGGAAGGCGAGATCGTCAAGGGCACGGTCGTGCAGGTGACGAAGGATTTCGCGATCGTGGACATCGGCTACAAGTCCGAGGGTCAGGTCCCGATCTCCGAGTTCACCAACCCCCGCGGCGAAGTCACCGTGAAGGCCGGTGACCCCGTCGAGGTCCTCCTGGAGAGCCGCGAGAACGACACCGGCATGGTCGTCCTCTCCAAGGAGAAGGCCGACAAGATGCGCATCTGGGACGAGATCTCCGCCGCTTGCGAGCGTGATGAGATCGTCAAGGGCACCATCGTCGGTCGCGTGAAGGGTGGCCTCTCCGTCGACATCGGCGTGAAGGCGTTCCTGCCCGGCTCCCAGGTCGACATCCGCCCTGTGCGCAACCTTGACCAGTACATCTCGAAGGAATTCGAGTTCAAGGTCATCAAGTTCAACAAGAAGCGCGGCAACATCGTCCTCTCTCGCCGCGTGCTGCTGGAGAAGCAGCGCGAGGAGATGAAGAAGGAGACCCTCAAGAACCTCAAGGAGGGTGCGGTCCTCAAGGGCGTGGTCAAGAACCTCACGGACTACGGCGCCTTCATCGACCTCGGCGGCATCGACGGCCTGCTGCACATCACCGACATGTCCTGGGGCCGCATCGGTCACCCCAGCGAGATGTTCAACGTCGGTGACGAAGTGCGCGTCGTCGTCCTCAAGTTCGACCCCGCGCAGGAGCGCGTCAGCCTGGGCCTCAAGCAGATCCAGGAGGACCCGTGGCACCGCGCCGACGAGAAGTACCCCGTCGGTACCCGCGTCGCCGGCAAGGTCGTGTCCATCACCGACTACGGCGCGTTCATCGAGATCGAGCAGGGCGTGGAGGGCCTGGTGCACGTGTCCGAGATGTCCTGGACCAAGCGCCTCAAGCACCCGTCCAAGATCCTGGAGGTCGGCCAGACGGTGGAGGCCGTCGTCCTCGACATCGATCCGAAGGCCAAGCGCATCGCGCTGGGCATGAAGCAGATCGAGCAGAACCCCTGGACGCTGCTCGAGGACAAGTACCCGATCGGCTCCGTCATCAAGGGCCAGATCCGCAACGTCACCGACTTCGGCGTGTTCGTCGGCGTCGAGGAGGGCGTGGACGGCCTGGTGCACGTGTCCGACATCTCCTGGACCCAGCGCATCAAGCACCCGGGCGAGATGTTCAAGAAGGGCGACGAGGTCGAGGCGGTGGTCCTCAACATCGACGTCGAGAACGAGCGCTTCAGCCTGGGCATCAAGCAGCTCCAGCCGGATCCCTGGGAGACCCTCTCCGAGCGCCTGCCCGTGGGCAGCCGCGTGAAGGGCAAGGTCACCAAGGTCACCGACTTCGGCGCGTTCGTGGAGATCGAGCCGGGCATCGAGGGACTCGTCCACGTCTCCGAGCTGAAGGAAGAGCGCGTGGAGAACCCCCGCGACGTGGTGAGCGAGGGCCAGGATGTCGAGGTGAAGCTCATCGACATCAACACCCCGGACCGCAAGGTGGCGCTGTCCATCAAGGCGCTCATCGGCGAGGGCGAGGACTACCGCGAGTACCTGCGCAAGCAGGCCGAGGGTTCCAAGGCCCGCCTGGGCGACGTCATGGCCTCCAAGCTGAAGAAGTAATCAGCCCAACGTCTTGACGTGAATAGCGGCCGGGTTCCCCAGTGGGAGCCCGGCCGTTTCCATTTGATTCGGCGGAAAGCGGCCGTGATAAGTGCCTTTCCGGCGCTTTTCTCTTTTACAGACGGTTCCCTCTCCAGGAGGCAATTCCATGGCTCGTGAAGTCGTCATCGTGGGCGCGGCCCGTACCCCCATCGGCTCCTTCCAGGGAGCGCTGTCCAAGCTCACCGCTCCCCAGCTGGGCGCCATCGCCATCAAGGCGGCGCTGGAGCGCGCGGGCGTGAAGCCGGAGGCCGTGCAGGAGGTCATCATGGGCTGCGTCCTGCAGGCGGGCGTGGGCCAGGCCCCGGCGCGTCAGGCCACCATCTTCGCGGGCCTCCCGGAGTCCGTCCCGGCCGTCACGCTGAACAAGGTCTGTGGCTCCGGCCTCAAGGCCGTCATCGCCGCGGCGCAGTCCATCGCCCTGGGTGACGCGGACGTCGTCGTCGCGGGCGGCATGGAGTCCATGTCCAACGCGCCCTACATCAGCCACACGATGCGCGGCGGTTCCCGCATGGGCAACGTGGAGTTCAAGGACGCGATGATCTCCGACGGCCTCTGGGACGTGTACGGCAACGTCCACATGGGCAACTGCGCCGAGGAGTGCTCCACCTCGCAGGGCATCAGCCGCGCGCAGCAGGACGAGTTCGCGCTGGAGTCCACGCGCCGCGCCATCCAGGCCCAGAAGGAAGGCCTGTTCGCGGCGGAGATCGTCCCCGTGCAGATTCCGGGAAAGAAGCCGGATGAGTTCACCACCGTCTCCGAGGACGAGGGCCCCAAGAACGCCAAGCCGGACAAGATCCCGGGCCTGAAGCCGGTGTTCAAGAAGGACGGCACCGTGACGGCCGCCAACGCGTCCTCCATCAACGACGGCGCCGCGGCGCTGGTGCTGATGAGCGAGGAGAAGGCGAAGGCGGAAGGCCGCACCATCCTGGGCCGCATCAAGGGCTACGCGCAGGCCGCCCGCAAGCCGGTGGAGTTCACCATCGCGCCGGCGGACGCCATCAACACGCTGCTCACGAAGCAGAACGTGACGGCCAAGGACGTGGACCTCTGGGAGATCAACGAGGCCTTCTCCGTGGTGGCCATCGCCAACAACCGCATCCTCGGCCTGGATCCGGCCAAGGTGAACGTGCGCGGCGGCGCGGTGGTGCTGGGCCACCCGATTGGCGCGTCCGGTGCTCGCGTGCTCGTCACGCTGCTCCAGACGATGAAGGACCAGGACAAGAAGCGCGGCGTGGCGTCGCTCTGCATCGGCGGCGGCGAAGGCATCGCGCTGATGGTCGAGCGCTGAGGACCTGACCGCATGAACAAGGTCTACGCGAGCGCGGATGAGGCGGTCGCCGACATCCCGGACAACATCACCCTCATGAGTGGTGGGTTCGGGCTGTGCGGCAACCCCGAGAACCTCATCACGGCCCTGCACAAGAAGAACGTGAAGGGCCTCACCATCATCTCCAACAACTGCGGCACCACGGAGCTGGGGCTGGGCATCCTCCTGCAGAACAAGCAGGTGAAGAAGATGGTCGCCAGCTACGTGGGGGAGAACAAGGAGTTCGAGCGGCAGTTCCTCTCCGGGGAGCTGGAGGTGGAGCTGAACCCGCAGGGCACGCTCGCGGAGCGCATCCGCGCCGGGGGCTGCGGCATCGGCGGGTTCTTCACGCCGACGGGCGCGGGCACCCAGGTGGCGGAGGGCAAGGAGTCGCGGATGATCGACGGGCGGCTCCATGTCCTGGAGACGCCGCTGAAGGCCGACTTCGCCATCGTCCATGCATGGAAGGCGGACACCTGGGGCAACCTGGTGTTCCACAAGACGGCCCGGAACTTCACTCCCATGATGTGCATGGCCGCCAAGGTCACCATCGTGGAGGCGGAGCACATCGTGCAGCCGGGCGAGCTGGACCCGGACCTGGTGCACATCCCGAGCATCTTCGTGCACCGCATCGTGCAGGCGCAGAACCTCCAGAAGTGGATCGAGCGGCGGACCGTCCGCAAGAAGGCGTCCTGAGCCATGCCCCTGACTCGTGAACAGATCGCGCAGCGCATCGCCCAGGAGCTGAAGGACGGCTTCTACGTGAACCTGGGCATCGGCATCCCCACGCTCGTGCCCAACTACATCCCGCACGGGGTGGAGGTGGTGCTCCAGTCGGAGAACGGCCTGCTCGGCATCGGGCCTTACCCGGAGGAGGGGAGCGAGGATCCGGACCTCATCAACGCGGGCAAGGAGACGGTGACGGTGGTGAAGGGCTCCGCCTTCTTCGACTCCGCGCTGTCCTTCGGGATGATCCGCGGCGGCCACATCGACCTGGCCGTGCTGGGCGCCATGGAGGTCAGCGAAGAGGGTGACCTGGCCAACTGGATGATCCCCGGCAAGATGGTGAAGGGCATGGGCGGCGCCATGGACCTGGCCGTGGGTGCCAAGCGCATCTACGTGGCCATGGAGCACGCCAACAAGGACGGGCAGCCCAAGATCCTGAAGAAGTGCTCGCTGCCGCTGACGGGCCTCAAGTGTGTGCACCACATCGTCACGGACCATGCGTTCATGGACGTGACACCGGAGGGACTGGTCCTCCGCGAGCTGGCACCCGGACTGACGGTGGAACGGGTGCAGCAGCTCACCGAGCCGAAGCTGAAGATCGCGCCCGACCTGCGCGAGATGAAGTTCCAGGCCTGACGTGGAGTGCTAGGGTGCGCTTCCGTTTCCCAGTGTGGGACGGAAGCCACCTTTCCCCGGGGAACGGAGCACCGCATGGCTGATACCTCGGAGAAGCCCGTCCCCGCGCCTCGCGCGCACCGCATCGACCATGAGCTGCCCGTGGCGTACCGCACGGTGGCGGGCTTCGTGACGGACTGGGCGGTGAACCTGTCGCGCGGCGGGCTCTACATCAACACGCCGCAGCCGCTGCCGGTGGGCACGGTGGTGCGCCTGTTGGTGTCGCTGCCGGGCGCCAGCTTCCCGGTGGACCTGTCCGGGAAGGTGACCCGCACCAATGCCCAGGGGACTCAGGGCTCCGAGGTGCCGGGGATGGCGGTGGAGTTCCTGGACGTTGACGAC
The DNA here is from genome assembly GCF_003986945.1 of Corallococcus sp. AB018. Taxonomy (NCBI): domain Bacteria; kingdom Pseudomonadati; phylum Myxococcota; class Myxococcia; order Myxococcales; family Myxococcaceae; genus Corallococcus; species Corallococcus sp. AB018. Next base: position 8,092 of record NZ_RAWR01000051.1, read on the forward strand.
GAGAAGCGGTCGCGCATCGAAGCGTTCGTGGAGCGCCTGCGGGAAGCCCTGCCGGCGGACGAGCGTGGCAGTGCGACCCGGAAGTAGGGCGGCCCCACCCAGGCGGCCCCCTCGAGTGCGCCTGCGATGACGACGCTGCCCGAATCCCCCATTGAACTGACGATTGAACGGCTGGGCCAGCTGGGCGAAGGCGTGGCCCAGTGGGAGGGGCGCACCGTCTTCGTGCCCGGCGCCTTCCCTGGCGACACCGTGCGCGTGCGCCTGGAGGCCCAGGGCAAGGTCCTGCGCGGCCTGTTGGGCCAGGTGCTGACGGACGGTGCGGAGCGGGTGTCGTCGCGCTGCGTCCTGTCCGACGCGTGCGGCGGCTGTGACTGGCTGGAACTGTCCGTCCCGGCGCAGCGGTCCGCGAAGCAGGAGATCGTCCTCTCCACCCTGGAGCACCTGGGCCGCTTGAAGCGCACGGCCTTCACGGTGCGGCCGTTGATGGTGGCGCCTCGGGACTGGGGCTACCGCCGCCGCGCGGTGCTGCATGGGGCGGGGAAGGGGGCGCTCGGCTACTTCGGCCGGCGTACACACGAGCGTATCCCCGTGGAGGTCTGCCCCGCGCTCACGCCCGTGCTCACGGCGCTGCCCGGCAAGCTGGCCCCGCTGCTCAAGCCGCTGGCCAAGGACACCGAGGAGGTGCTGCTGCTCGCCGAGGGCGACAAGGCCGCGTTCGCGGTGAACCTCAGCGGCCAGGTGACGGCGCGGCACCTGGAGGCGGCGGAGGCCGCGGTGCGCGCGCTGCGGCTGGAGGGCGCGGTGCTGGTGCCCAAGGAGGGCTCGGCGCGGCTCATCGGCCGGCCGGTGCTGCGCTCGCTGTCCCCGCTGCGACCCGAGGTGCCGGTGTACCTGCGGCCGGATGCTTTCGCGCAGGCGCACGCGGAGGCCAACGTGGGGCTCGTCACCGCGGCCCTGTACGAGCTGGGCGCGCAGGAGACGGACTCCGTGCTGGAGCTGTACTCCGGCAACGGCAACTTCACGTTCCCGCTGGCGGGCACGGCCGGGTCGGTGCTGGGCGTGGAGTCGTCGCCGGTGGGCGTGGAGCTGGCACAGCGGAGTGCTCGCGAGGGTGGGGTGGCCAACGTGCGCTTCATCCAGGGCGACGCGCGCAAGGTGTGCGACGGGCTGGTGGCGGAGGGGCGTTCGTTCGACCTGTGCCTCGCGGATCCGCCTCGGGCCGGGGCGCCGGGCCTGGCCAAGTGGATGCGCGCGCTGAACGTGCGCCGGGTCGTCTACGTGGCGTGCGACCCGGCTTCGCTGGCGCGCGACGCGGCGGGGCTGGTGGAGGCCGGTTACAAGCCGGTGGCGCTCCAGGTGGTGGACATGTTCCCGCAGACGCACCACGTGGAAGCGGTGATGTCCTTCGAACGGGGAGCCTGACGCGCCATGGACGCCCGCATCGTCGAGTTCGCCGAGGTCCTCCGCCAGAACGGCGTGCGCGTCAGCACGTCCGAGGTGCAGGACGCCCTGCGCGCCACGGCGGAAGTGGGCGTCCAGGACCGGAGCCTGTTCCGCTCCGTGCTGCGCGCCACGCTGGTGAAGCGCGAGCTGGACGTGGAGACGTTCCGCCGCGCGTTCGACTTCTACTTCTCCGGCGCGGCCCGCACGTTCGAGGCCATCGACAAGTCGCTGGCGAAGCAGCTGGAGGAAGAGGGCTACCTGGAAGGCGACCTGCTGAAGATGGTCATCTACCAGATGAACCTGCTGGCGCCGGAGATGTCCCCGCTCGCGCAGGCCATCCTCGCGGGTGACCGCGCGCGGCTGGCGCAGATCTTCCGTCAGGCGTCGCTCCAACTGGACCTGGGGCAACTGGAGAGCCCTCTGCAGACGGGGTTCTTTACGCGGCGGATGCTCGCGGGCGCGGGCATGGAGCGGGCGCGCTCCGATCTCAAGTCGATGGAGGACGAGCTGAAGGCTCGCGGGCTCCATGCCGAGGGCGTGGAGATCGTCTCGCGCCACGTGGCCGCGGCGATGCGCAAGATTGAAGACGCCGCTCGCGCGGAGGTGAAGCGTCAGTCCGAGGCTCGCATCCGGCGCCGCACGGACAACGTCACGGAGAAGCCGCTGCACCTGCTCACGCAGGCGGAGGTGGACCAGATGGAGGCCGCCGTCCGCACGATGGCGGAGAAGCTCAAGAGCCGGATGATCCGCAAGCAGCGCTCGCACCGTCGCGGGTCGCTGCACGCCCAGCGCACGCTGCGCCGGAACATGCCGTGGGACGGCATCCCCATGGTGCCCGTGTTCCGCACCCGCAGGCCGGAGCGCCCGGAGCTGGTGGTGCTCTGCGACGTGTCCGACTCCGTGCGCAATGCGTCCCGCATGATGCTGCTGTTCATGCACACGATGCAGTCGCTGTTCGTGCGCGTGCGCTCGTTCGTCTTCGTGTCCGACGTGGGCGAAGTCACCCAGTTCTTCAAGGACCTGGACGTGAGCGAGGCCATCGACGCGGCGACCGCCGGGCGCACCGTGTCCATGAGCTCCAACTCCAACTACGGCCGTGCGCTGGCGGACTTCACGCGCGACCACCTGGGCAGCATCACGCGCCGCACCACCGTGATGATCATTGGCGACGGCCGCAACAACTACAACGCGAGCAACGCCTGGGCCCTGAAGGACCTGAAGCGCAAGGCCAAGCGCGTGCTGTGGATCTGCCCCGAGGACCGGGGCAACTGGGGCATCGGCGACAGCGAGATGCTCACCTACGAGAAGCACTGCACCCAGGCCGTGGTCGTCACCTCCGTGACGGACCTGGCCCGTATCGCGGAACAGCTCGTCCCCGTCTGAAAACCCTTTCGCACCCGAGGAGCGCCCCCATGGCCCCGTCCTTCTTTGACGACTACCAGGACGTCCCCAACGTGGAGACCGGTCCGGACTTCGACGCCGCCGACGACCGCACGCTGCGCATGGCGTCCCGGCCGGTGGACAAGGCGCTGCTCGACCAGCTGGTCCGCTACCAGGAGACCTTCCTGACGCACGTGGAGGTGGACGCCGGTCCGGAGGCCATGGCCGGCGCGGCGAAGGCGGCGCTGGAGACCAGCGGCCTGGACGTGAAGGCCGCGGAGTGGGGGAGCGCCGTCCTCCGGGCCTTTGGCGGGCGGCGGTGGACCGTGCAGCGGCTGCGCTCGAAGCTGACGGAGCTGGAGTCCCGCTCCGGGCCGGAGGTGGACGAGGTGAAGAAGCGCGTCCAGGGCGAACTGGTGAAGCAGGAGCGGGAGACGGACGCCCTGGGCCGGCGGTACGGCGTGGAGACGGTGGCCCTGCTCCGGGAGCGCGAGGCGGAGCTGGTGGCCCTGCACACCCGGCTCACGAAGGTGCTCAGCCGGGGATGACCCGGCGTGTCCGCCCGGTTGCATTCCGCGTCCGGGCGTTCCATAACGGCCCGTTTTCCTTCAAGGCCCACCCATGAAGCGCTACTTCATCCACACCTTCGGCTGCCAGATGAACGTCAACGACTCGCTCCGCATGAGCGAAGCGTTGTCGAAGATGTCCTACGTCCCCACGCCGGAGCCGGACAACGCGGACCTCATCATCCTCAACACCTGCTCCATCCGGGAGAAGGCCGAGGACAAGATGCTGTCCGCGCTGGGGCGCTACCGCGCCGTGAAGGCCAGCCGGGGCGCCATCCTGGGCGTGGGCGGCTGCGTGGCCCAGCAGGAGAAGGACAAGCTGCTCAAGAAGGTCCCGTACCTGGACTTCGTCTTCGGCCCGGACAACATCGCGAAGCTGCCGGAGGTCATCGCCCGCGTGCAGGACGCCCGCGAGCGCGTGGTGGAGACGGCCTTCGTGGACTCCGAGGAGTACGTCTTCCCGCGCGCCGACGCGGAGACGTCCCGCGGCAAGGTGACCGAGTTCGTCACCGTGATGAAGGGCTGCGACAACGTCTGCTCGTTCTGCATCGTCCCGCACACCCGTGGCCGCGAGGTGAGCCGCAACTTCCCGGAGGTGCTCAACGAGGTGGCGGACCTGGCCGGCGTGGGCCTGCGCGAAGTCACGCTCATCGGCCAGAACGTCAACTCGTACCTGGGCGGCATCAGCTTCGCGCAGCTGCTGCTGCGCACCGCGGAGGTGCCGGGCATCGAGCGCGTGCGCTTCACGACGAGCCATCCGCATGACCTGTCGGACGAGCTGATCGAAGCCTTCCGCGTGCAGCCGAAGATCGCCCCGCACTTCCACCTGCCCGTGCAGTGCGGCAGCGACCGCATCCTGAAGATGATGCGCCGCGACTACACCGTCGAGCAGTACATGGAGCGGCTGGAGAAGCTGCGCGCCGCGCGGCCCGGCATCGCCATCACCACGGACATCATCGTGGGCTTCCCCGGGGAGACCGAGGAAGAGTTCGAGATGACGATGCAGCTCACCGAACGGGTGAAGTACGACAACCAGTTCTCCTTCGTGTACAGCCCGCGCCCCAAGACGGGCGCCGCGCTGCGCGAGAAGGACTGGGGTCCCATCCCGCACGAGGTGAAGGTGGCCCGGCTGGAGCGGCTGCAGAAGCTGCAGCGGCGCATCAGCGGCGAGTACACCCAGGCGCAGGTGGGCCTGGACGTGGAGGTGCTGGTGGAAGGGCGCTCGCGCTACGACGCCACCAAGCGCTTCGGCCGCACGCCGGAGAACCGCACGGTGAACTTCGAGGGTGATGCTCCCGCGGGCTCCATCGTGAAGGTGCACGTGGAGCGCGCCACGCCCAACCAGCTCGGGGGCAAGCAGTTGGTGGTGCTCCAGGCCCCCACCGTGGCGCCGCCCGCCGTGGAGTTGCCCGTGCCGCTGCATGTCCCGGCGGAGGCCTGACGCTTCCGCCGCTGTCCCGCCGTCGGAGGTAGCCCCATGCCGTTGAAGCCGTTTCGCGGGGTGTCCCCCCGCGTCCATCCGAGCTGCTTCATCGAGGACTCCGCCCAGGTGGTGGGCGATGTGGAGCTGGGCGAGGACTCGTCCATCTGGTTCAACTCCGTGCTGCGCGGGGACGTGAACTCCATCCGCATCGGCAAGCGCACCAACATCCAGGACCTCACCATGATCCACGTCACCAGCCAGGGTGACTCGACGACGGTGGGCGACGACTGCACGGTGGGCCACCGGGTCATCCTCCACGGGTGCGTCGTGGGCCACCGGGTGCTGGTGGGCATGGGCGCCATCCTGATGGATGGCGTGGAGGTGGGGGACGACTGCATCATCGGCGCCGGTACGCTGCTGACGCCCGGGACGAAGATTCCCCCGGGGTCGCTGGTGGTGGGCTCGCCCGGCAAGGTGAAGCGCCCCATCCACGACGGCGAACGTGAGTTCCTGGTGCAGTCCGCCCTCCACTACGTGCACACCGCCGCCGAACACCGCGCCAGCCGCTGACGTGGCCGCGTTGTGCGTGTTAGGAACACCCCATGGCGCTCGCCCCCGAGACGACCCTGAAGGCCTGTCCGCTCTTCAAGGGCTTCACCGACACCGGCATCTCCATCTTCGCGGCGGCGGCCGTGTCGCGCGCCTTCCCCAAGGGGACGGCCTTGTTCACCGAGGGCAAGGCGGGGGACTCGCTGTTGATTGTCGGTGAGGGCACGGTGCGGCTGAGCGCCCGGAGCCCCTCGGGCGAGGACGTGCCCCTGGGCGAGGTGACTGTCGGTGAGCCCCTGGGCGAGCTGGCGCTCGTGCAGAAGGGCGAGCGGCTGTGCTCGGCCACGGCCCAGACGGACGTGATGGCGCTGGAGATCCGTTCAGCGGACTTCCAGAAGCTGCTCGCGCAGAAGCCGCAGGCCTGCATCAAGCTGCTGATGGGCATCGTCAGCCACTTCGGCGCGAAGGCCCGGGACAACCGGGACATGCTGCGCACGCTGGTGGCGCGGGCCCCGGGGACCTGAACGGCTGTCGGACGGGTGGCGCCGGGCTCGTGCCGGGAGGCCGGAAAGGCGAACGGTCCTGCCACCCGCACCCGAGGTGGTTACTGTGCTCGCCAGGAGCCCCTCCAGGCTCCCAGGCTGTCGCACACCGTGGGTGAGGGTAGACATACGGCCGACGGCTTTCGTGATGTGGCGCGGACGCTTGAGGTGGGAAGCTGGGCGGCCGGAGTTTTCAACTGCCTCACCCGGTTGATGGCTGGGTGATGGACGGGCCGGCCCGGGTGGTTGCCGAGCGGCCCTTCTGGAAGTGATTGGACGGAACGACGCGTGGAAGAACTGCTCACCAACCTGCTCGGTAGCTCCCAGGGCCTCTTCGCCTACTTGTCCGTGTTCGCCATCCTGGTGGCGTGCGGTCTGGGCGTGCCGCTGCCCGAGGACATCTCGCTCATCCTCGGTGGGTTCCTGGCGCACAAGGGCGCGGCCCACCTGCCGGTGATGATGGCGGTGGGGTTCTTCGGCATCCTGGTGGGTGACAGCCTCATCTACCTGGCGGGGCGCCGGCTGGGCACGAGGCTGGGGCGCGACCCGGGGGCGAAGGGCGGAGGGTTCTTCTCCAAGATCGTCACGCCGGAGAAGCGGGCGAAGGTGGAGTCGCTCTTCGTCACGCACGGCCAGAAGATCGTGATGATCGCCCGCTTCATGCCGGGCGTGCGCGCGGTGACGTACTTCACCGCGGGCTCCGTGCACATGTCGTACTGGCGCTTCATCTTCTGGGACGGGCTGGCGGCGCTGCTGTCCGCGCCGGTGTTCGTGTGGCTCGGGTTCCACTTCGGTGGCGAGCTGGACATGGTCATCCGCAAGCTGAAGGACGGCCAGGTCGTGGTGATGGGGTCGTTGGCGGTGCTGGCGGTGGGCTACTTCGTCTACCGTCGCCGCAAGAACGCGAAGCTCAAGGCCGAGGCCGCCGCCAAGGAGCAGCTGACGCCGGTGGCCCTGCCGCCCGTGCCGGAGACGCTGGAGAACAGCATGTCGTCGACGCGCGCGGCCAGCCCCAGCGCCTTCTTCGACGTGCCCGCCGACAAGGCGCCCGCGTCCGAGCCGGACCTGAACGCGCACAAGTAGTCACCGTGCAGCGGTGACGTGGTTCACGGACCCCGCCCCCTCGAAGGAGGGAGCGGGGTTCTTCGTTGCGGGCCTCGGTGGTTACGTCACTCCTGGCCCGCGTCGTGGAGCGCCTTCGTCAGCAGCTCCGCCACGGACTGCACGGTGGGCTCACGCAGCAGCGTGTGGTGGGTGCCCGGCAGCTCGTGCGATTCGAGCTGTTCGCCCACCAGCGCACCCCAGCCGCCGTCGGGCGTGCGGGTTTCGTCCCGCTCCTCCGCGTGGATGCGCAGCACGCGCTGATCCATCGCGGGCGGGTGGTAGCGCCGTGCCGCTTCGAGGTTCGCCTCGAAGACCTGGAAGAGGGCCGTGGCGTCCATTCCGGGTGGCAGGGCTTCGGCCAGGGCCGCGGACTCCAGCACCGTGTCCACATCCAGGTCCGTCAGCGACACGCCCATCAGGTCCTGTGCGAACAGGGCTACCGCCAGCGTACGGTCCAGGTCCGGCTCCGAGTCCGGCACGGTCTCCGGCACGTACGAGTCGATCATCGCCACCAGCTCCACCGATTCACCTGCTTCGCGGAGCTGGTACGCCATCTCGTAGGCGATGACGCCGCCCAGGGACCAGCCGCCGAGGCGGTACGGGCCGTGGGGTTGGACGCCTCGCGCAACGCGCACGTAGCTGGCGGCCAGGGCCTCCACGGTGTCCAGCGGCTGATGCGTGCCGTCGAGGCCTCGGGCCTGGATGCCGTAGAAGGGCTGATCCGGTCCCAGCCTCCGCGCGAGCTCCGCGTAGGCCAGCACGTTGCCTCCCACCGGGTGCACGCAGAAGAACGGCGGTGCGGTGCCCGGGCCTTCCTTCGTGAAGGGCACCAACGGCGTGAAGGGCATCGGCTCCTCCGGCTCGGCCTCCGCCAGCAGGACCGCGAACCGCTCCACGCTGGGGGCCTGGAAGAGCGCCGACAGCGGGAGCTTCCGGGCCGTCTCCCGGTGCACTGCCGCCATCAGCCGCACCGCGAGCAACGAGTGCCCACCCAGCTCGAAGAAGCTGGCGCGCACGTCCACCGCGGCCACGCCCAGGGCTTCGGCCCAGAGGGCCGCGAGCCGGGCCTCGGCTTCATTCCGGGGGCCCATATGGGCCTCGGGGCTGACCGGGCCGTCCACGGGGACGGGCAGGGCCGCGCGGTCCACCTTGCCGTTGGGCGTCAGCGGGAGGACGGGCAGAGCGACGTAGGCCGCCGGCACCATGTAGTCCGGCAGCGAGCGCTGGAGGTGGCTTCGGAGCGGAGCGGTGTCCACCTCCGGCGCCACGTACGCCACCAGTCGCTGCACGCCCGGCACGTCCTCGCGCACCAGCACCATCGCGTCGCGGATGCCCGGGTGCGTGCGCAGCGCTGCTTCGATTTCGCCCGGCTCGATGCGGTAGCCGCGCAGCTTCACCTGGAAGTCCACGCGCCCCATGAAGTCGAGCGTGCCGTCCTGCTTCCAGCGGACCCGGTCGCCCGTGCGGTACAGGCGGGCTCCGCGCTCCGTGCTGAACGGGTGGGGAAGGAAGCGCTCCGCCGTGAGGTCCGGCCTGCTGCGGTAACCGCGTGCGAGGCCTTCGCCCGAGATGAACAGCTCGCCGGGCACTCCCACGGACACGGGGTTCAGGTTCGCGTCCAGCACGTACACGCCCACGTTGAGCATGGGCCGGCCGATGACGGGCGTGGGCTGCGCCGTGCCCTGGATGCACTCGATGGTGGACGCCACGGTTCCTTCGGTGGGGCCATAGGCGTTGTAGGCCTTCGTGTGATTCGTGGCCGCGAGCGTGCGCCACGTCACCTCGTCCATCGCCTCACCGCCGATGAAGCAGATGCCCGGCACGTGGACTTGATCCAGGAAGCCCGCCTCCAGCAGCAGCTTGAACAGGGACGGCGTGCAGTCCAGCGCGTCGATGCGCCGCTGCTCCACCCACGTGAGCATCGCCTCCGGATCCTGCCGCACGGCCTCCGGGACGATGCACAGGCAGTGGCCGTCCGCCATCAACAGCAGCTGCGTCACGGACGCGTCGAAGTAGAGCGGCCCGTTGAGGCTCACCCGCATCACCTTGGGCGCCTGCGTGTAGCAGGCCTCCGTCAGCGAACGATGCAGGTGCGCCAGCGAGCGGTGCTGGATCATCACGCCCTTGGGCATGCCCGTGGAGCCCGACGTGTAGATGACGTAGGCCAGATGCTCCGGTCGTGTGGCCGTGCGCGGGTTGCCCGGCGAGGACGCTTCGATGCGCCGCGCGTCCACGTCCAGCCGCACCACGTGCCGCACCGCCGGCTGCCACGACTCCAACTGGGCCTGGGTGGTCAGCAGCACGGCCGCGCCGCTGTTCTCCAGGATGAAGGCCCTTCGCGCTTCGGGGGCCGCGGGGTCGAGCGGCACGTACGCGCCACCCGCCTTGAGGATGCCCAGGAGCGCGACGATGGCCTCTGGCGAACGCTCCAGGCAGAAGGCCACCGGCACATCCGGGCCCATTCCCAGCGAGCGCAGGTAGTGCGCCAGTTGGTTCGCGCGCACGTTGAGCTGGTGGAACGACACCGTCGTGTCGCCCATCACCACGGCGGGTGCCTTCGGCGTGCGCGTCACCTGCTGTTCGAAGCGTGCGTGGAAGGGCAGGTCGGACTCGAAGCGGATCCTCTCGCCGCTCCACTCCTCCAGCACCCACTGGCGCTCCTCCGCTGTCAGCAGGGGTAGGGAGTCCAGCGCGGCATCGGGCTTCGCGACCGCGCCTTCCAGCAGTTGGACCAGGTGCTCGGACAACCTGCGGGCCGTGGCGGGTTCGAAGAGGTCCGTGGCGTAGGAGAGATCGCCCTCGAAGCCTCGCTCCGTGCGGCTCAGCGTCAGGTCCAGGTCGAACTTCGTCGTGGGCAGGTCCACCTCCACCGGACGCAACGTCAGCTCCGGCAGGCGCACCTCCGCATCCGGCATGTTCTGGAGCGCGAAGAGGGCCTGGATGAGCGGCGTGCGCGACAGGTCGCGCGTGGGCTGCACGGCTTCCACCAGTCGCTCGAAGGGGATGTCCTGGTGTTCGTACGCGCCCAGCGTGGTGGTGCGCACCTGCGAGAGCAGCTTCCGGAACGACGGACGGCCGTCGAACCTGGCGCGCAAGACCAGCGTATTGACGAAGAAGCCAATGAGGCCCTCCGTCTCCGCGTGACGGCGGCCCGCGATGGACGTGCCCACCAGCAGGTCCTCCTGCCCGGAGTACCGGTGCAGCAGTGTCTGGAAGGCCGCGAGCAGCACCATGAAGGGCGTGGCGCCTTCCGCCTGGGCCAGCGCCTCCACTGCCTCACTCAACGACAGCGGCAGGCGCACCGGGAACGTCGCACCCCTGGCGGAACGCTGGGGCGGACGCGGCTTGTCCGTGGGCAGGGCCAGGGCCTGCGGAGCTCCGGCCAGCTGCTGCGTCCACCAGCCGAGCTGCGCGTCCAGCACTTCGCCCTGGAGCCAGCCGCGCTGCCAGACGGCGAAGTCCGGGTACTGCACCGGCAACGGTGCCAGCGGAGAGGGCTGACCCTGCCGGAAGGACTCGTAGAGCGCGGTGACTTCGCGCACCAGGATGCCCATGGACCAGCCATCGCCGATGGCGTGGTGCAGGCACAGGAGCAGCACGTGTTCCTGCTCGCCCAGCTTCAACAGCGTGAGCCGCGTGAGCGGACCCATGGCGAGGTCGAAGGGCTGCAGCGCGTCCTCGCTCGCGAGCCGCACGGCCTCCGCTTCTCTCTCATCGTCGGGCAGGCCCGTCAGGTCCACCACCGACAGGACTCCGGTGGGGGCGGGGTGCACGTGCTGGCGGGGTTCGCCGTCGTGGGCCTCGAACGTCGTGCGCAGCGCTTCGTGACGCTGCACCAGGGCGTCGAAGGCCTGCTGTAGCGCGGGCACGTCCACCGCGCCGGAGAGCCGCAGCGCGGTGGGCATGTTGTAGAGCGCGCTGCCCGGGTCGAGCTGATCGATGAACCACAGCCGCTGCTGCGCGAACGACAGCGGATGCGGACCGGGGCTCGTCGCGGGACGCAGCGAGGGCAGGGCGTTGGCTTCCGGCGCGTCCGGCAGCCGCTGGGCGAGCGCCGCCACGGTGGGGGACTCGAACAGCGCGCGGACGCCCACGTCCACGCCGAAGCGGGCGCGGATTCGGGAGACCAGCTGTGTGGCCAGCAGCGAGTGGCCGCCCAGCTCGAAGAAGTGGTCGTTGCGGCCCACGACGGGCACGTTCAACAACTCCTCCCACAGCGAGGCCAGGGCCACCTCCGCGGGCGTCGCTGGGGCCTCGTACGAGCGCGCGGCGCGCCACTGCGCCTCCGGTGAGGGCAGCGCCTTGCGGTCCACCTTGCCGTTGGGTGTCAGCGGCAGGGCGGGCAGGGTGACGAAGGCCGACGGCACCATGTACTCCGGCAGGTGCTTGCGCAGGTGCTCTCGCAGCACCTCCGTGTCGCCGTCCGTCACCACGTAGGCCACGAGCCGCGCATCGCCCGGCGTGTCCTCTCGGACCAGGACCACCGTGTCCCGGACTCCGGCGTGCGTGCGCAGCGTGGCTTCGATTTCGCCCAGCTCGATGCGGTAGCCGCGCAGCTTCACCTGGAAGTCCAGGCGGCCCATGAACTCCAACGTCCCGTCCGGCCGCCAGCGGCCCTTGTCTCCCGTGCGGTAGAGGCGGGCTCCGGGCTCCGCGCTGAATGGGTCTGGCACGAATCGCTCGGCCGTCAGGTCCGGACGGCCCAGGTAGCCGCGGGTTACGCTTTCGCCGGAGAAGCACAGCTCGCCCGGCATGCCGAAGGGCACCAGGCGCTGCCGTGCGTCGAGCACGTACGCGTTCAGGTTCGCCAACGGCCGCCCGATGACGGGCTCCGTCCGGGGACTGCCCTGGATGGAGGCGCCCGTCGTGCCGACCGTGCACTCCGTGGGGCCGTAGCCGTTGAAGGCGCGCGTGCGGTCCGTCGCCGCGAGCCGCCGCCACGTCTCCACGTCCAGCGCGTCGCCGCCCGTCAGGATGACCGGCGGCACCCAGGCCCGCTCCAGCAGCCCGGCCGCCAGGAGCGGCTTGAGCTGCGCGGGCGTGCAGTCCAGCGCGTCGATGCGGTGCTGCTCCAGCCAGGTGAGCATCGCCTCCGGATCCAGGCGCAGCGCGTCCGGGACGACGTGGAGGCAGTGCCCGTCGATGAGGTGGACCACGCGCTCAATCACCGCGTCGAAGTACAGCGGCGCGTTGACGCTGATGCGCTGTCCACGCGGCTGGCCCGCGTAGAACGCTCGGCCCATGGCCCGGTGCATGTTGAGCACGGAGCGGTGCTGCACCATCACGCCCTTGGGCGTGCCCGTGGAGCCGGACGTGTACAGCACGTACGCCAGGTGCTCCGGGCCCGTCAGCGCGGGCAGGGGTTCGTGGGAGAGGGCACCCAGGCCGGGCTGCTCCACGTCCAGCCAGACCTCCTGGACGCCGTAGGGGCTCCAGTCCCCGCACGCGGTCTCCGTCGTGACGAGCACGGCCGCGGCGCTGTCCTTCAGCACGAAGTCCCTGCGCGCTGGCGGGGCTCCGGGGTCCAGCGGGACGAAGGCTCCGCCCGCCTTGAGCACCGCGAGGAGCGCGACGATGGACTCCACCGAGCGCTCCAGGCACAGCGCCACCCGCACCTCCGGGCCCACCCCCACGGAGCGCAGCCGCCACGCGAGCTGGTTGGCCCGCGTTTCGAGCTGCCGGTACGTCAACGCCGTCTCCCCGAACACCACGGCTGGGACATCCGGGGTGCGCGCCACCTGCCGCTCGATGAGGCCGTGCAGTGTCGCGTCGCGCTCGAAGTCGAGCAGTTCGCCGCTGCCCACGCGCACCAGCCGCACCAGCTCCTCCGGCGACACGAGCGATACGTCCGCCAGCGGCAGGTCCGGCGCGTCGCACACGGCCTCCAGCAGCCGGCGCAGGTGCGCGGCGAACCGCTCGATGGTGCCCGCGTCGTACCACTCCGCGGCGTAGTGGAAGCGGCCCTCGTAGCCGTCGCGGGTCCGGTTCAGGTCCAGCGCCAGCTCGAACTGCGTCGGGCTGCCGCCATCGAAGGAGGCCGGCCCCACGGTGAGGCCGGGCACCGCGAGCTCCGGCACGGGCGCGTTCTGGAGCGCGAACATCGCCTGGAAGAGCGGTGTGCGGCCCAGGTCGCGCTCGGGCTGGAGCGCCTCCACCAGGTGTTCGAACGGGATGTCCTGGTGCTCGTACGCGCCCAGCGTGGTGGCGCGCACCTGCGCGAGAAGCTCGCGGAAGGTCGTCTTCGCACCGAAGCGGCCGCGCAGCACCAGCATGTTCACGAAGAAGCCGATGAGGCCCTCCGTCTCCGCGTGCCTGCGGTTCGCGATGGGCGAGCCCACCAGCACGTCGTCCTGTCCGGACATGCGCGACAGCACGGCCTGGAACGCCGCCAGCAGCGCCATGAAGGGCGTGGCGCCTTCGGCCTGGGCCAGCGCGTCCACGCGTTCGCTCAGGACACGCGGGAGCGTCACCCGGACCAGGCCGCCTCGCTGCGTGGAGGTGGCGGTCCTTGGCCGGTCCGTGGGCACGTCCAGCACGAAGGGCGCTCCGGCCAACTGGTTCTTCCACCACTCGACCTGCGCTTGCAGCACTCCGCCCTGGAGCCAGCCGCGCTGCCAGACCGCGAAGTCCGCGTACTGCACCGGCAGCTCCGGCAGGGCGGCGGAGCGGCCCGCGCGCCGGGCCTCGTAGAGGGCCGTGAGCTCCCGCACGAGGATGCCCAGGGACCAGCCGTCGGACACGATGTGGTGCAGGTGCAGCACCAGCACGTGCTCCCGTTCTTCCAGCTTCATCAGCAGTGCACGGATCACCGGCCCGCGCGTCAGGTCGAACGGACGCAGCGTCTCCGCGTGGCCCTGGCGCTGGGCTTCGGCCTGCTTCGTGGTGCGGCTGCCCAAGGCCGTCAGGTCCACGAATTCCAGGGGGGCGTGGCCCTCTGGGTGGATGTCCTGCACCGGCTTGCCCGCCTCCATGCGGAAGGTGGTCCGCAGGGATTCATGCCGCGCCATCAGCGCGTCCAGGCTGGCGCGCAGCGCGTCCACGTCCAGGTCGCCGGTGAGGCTCAGGGGCAGCGGCATGTTGTAGAGCGGGCTGCCCGGCTCCAGCTGATCGACGAACCACAGCCGCTGCTGCGCGAAGGACAGCGGCGGCGCGGACGTCCTCGCGGCACGGACCAGCGGTGGCGCCTGGGTGCGTCGCGCGTTCACCAGCCGCTCCGCCAGCGACGCCACCGTGGGCGCATGGAACAGTTCGCCCAGCGGCAGCTCCACGCCCAGTGTCGACCGGATGCGCGAGACCACCTGCGTGGCCAGCAGCGAGTGCCCACCCAGTTCGAAGAAGTCGCCGTGGATGTCCACGGTCTCCAGGTGCAGCACCTCCGCCCAGATGCCCGCGAGCGCCTTCTCCAGCTCGCTCCGGGGCGCGGCGATGGCGCCGTCCGTGACACGGGTCTGGGGCGCGGGTAGGGCCTTGCGGTCCACCTTGCCGTTGGCGCTCAGGGGCAGCTTCGGCAGCACCATGATGGCCGAGGGCACCATGTAGTCCGGCAGCTGCTTCTGCACGGATGCTCGCAGCGCTCCCGTGTCCAGGCCTTCCGCTTCACCGCTCACCACGTAGGCCACGAGGCGCTTGTCGCCGGGCACGTCCTCGCGCACCACGACCACCGCCTCCTCGACCTCTGGCGACTGGCGCAGCACGGCTTCGATTTCGCCCGGCTCCACGCGGTAGCCGCGCAGCTTCACCTGGAAGTCGGCGCGGCCCAGGAACTCCAATGTCCCATCGCGCTGCCAGCGCACGCGGTCGCCCGTGTCGTAGAGACGCGCTCCGGGTTCAGCGGCGAAGGGGTGGGGGATGAAGCGTTCGGCGGTGAGGTCCGGGCGCTGGAGGTAGCCCCAGGCCAGGCCGTCTCCGCCCACGTACAGCGTGCCCGGCACACCCGGCGGTACGGGCTGGAGCGTCGCGTCCAGCACCCACGCCGTGGAGTTCGACAGCGGCCGGCCAATGGGCACCGAACGGCCCACGGTGTCACCGGCGCGCAACGTGTGCGTGGCGGAGAATGTCGTGTTCTCCGTGGGGCCGTAGCCGTTGACCAGCACGGCGCCCGGGGGCAGCTGCTTCAGGTGTTCACGCACGCGCTCCACGGGCAGCACGTCACCGCCGGCCAGCACCTGCTTCACTCGGGCCAGCGCGTCTCCCTGGTGCAGCACCATCTGTTCGAAGAGGGCGGCGGTGAGCCACAGCGTGGTGATGCCCTCACGCCGCAGCAGCGCTCCCGTCTCCTCCAGTGACAAGGACTTGGGCGGAGCGAGCACCAGCGTCGCGCCGTTCAGCAGCGCACCCCAGACCTCCAGCGTGGACGCGTCGAACGCGATGGGCGCCAGGTGGAGGAAGACCTCCTCGGGTCCGAAGTGGATGAAGTCCGCGCCGCGCACCAGACCCGTGATGCCCCGGTGCGGAACGCTGACGCCCTTGGGCCGGCCGGTGCTTCCCGACGTGAACATCACGTAGGCCAGCGCGTCGGCGGACACGTTCAGGTCGAGTGGCGTCTCCGGCTGCCGCGCGATCTGCGCTTCATCCGCGTCCAGCAGGACCTGGAGGTCCGTCACCTGAGGCAGTTCATCCGCCAGCGCCTCCTGCGTGACGAGCACGCTCACGCTGGCCGCCTGGAGCATCCAGGTGATGCGCTCCGCGGGGGTCTTCGCGTCCACCGGCACGTAAGCCGCGCCGGCCTTGAGGATGCCCAGCAGACCGGTGACGAGGTCGAACGACCGCTCCAGGCACAGGCCCACCCGGTGGCCGGGCCGTACGCCCTGGCGCCGCAGGTGGTGCGCGAGCTGGTTCGACGCGCGCTCCAGCGCCGCGTACGTGAGCGTCTCCCCGCCGGACTTCAGCGCGATGGCGTCCGGCGTGCGCGCGGCCTGTTCCGCGAAGAGGGCGCCCACGGACGCGTCGCGCGGGTAGTCCCGGGCGGTGTCGTTCCACCCGATGAGCAACCGCTGGCGCTCGGCGTCCGTGAGCCAGGGCAGCTGCCCCAGCCGCGTGTCTGGCGCTCGGACGGCGGCCTCCAGCAGCACTCGGAGGTGATCCGCCATGCCTGCCACGGTGGCCGGTTCGAAGAGGTCCTGGTTGAAGACGAGGCCGCCGTCGAAGCCGTCCGGCGTGCGCATCATCAGCCACTGGAGGTCGAAGAGGATGACCTCCGGGGTGGACTCCAGTGGGCGCAGCGTCAGCCCCGGCAGGGACAGCTCAGGCAGGGGCGCGTTCTGGAGCGTGAAGGTCACCTGGAACAGCGGCGTGCGGCCCAGGTCTCGCTCCGGATGGAGCGCCTCCACCAACTTCTCGAACGGCAGGTCCTGGTGCTCGTACGCGCCCAGCGTGGTGGTGCGTACCTGCTCCAGCAACTCACGGAAGCGGAGCGTGTCGCGGACCCGCGTGCGCAGCACCACCGTGTTCGCGAAGTAGCCGATGAGGTCCTCGGACTCCGCGTGGCGGCGGCCCGCGATGGGCGACCCCACGAGCACGTCCTCCTGGCCCGCGTACCGGTGCAGCAGCAGCTGGAAGGCCGCGAGCAGCACCATGAAGGGCGTGGTGGAGGTCTGCTTCGCCAGCGACTCCAGCGCCTCGCTCAGCTCGCGCG
Source organism: Corallococcus sp. AB018 (assembly GCF_003986945.1). Taxonomy (NCBI): domain Bacteria; kingdom Pseudomonadati; phylum Myxococcota; class Myxococcia; order Myxococcales; family Myxococcaceae; genus Corallococcus; species Corallococcus sp. AB018. The sequence continues at coordinate 24,733 of NZ_RAWR01000051.1, forward strand.
GCAGGGTCATGGGCTGCACGCCGGCCCGGAAGGACTGGCGCGTAGGACGCGGGTGGTCCGAGGGCAGCTCCAGGTAGGGCGCGGCGTTGTCCAGCTGCCCGCGCCAGTACGCCACCTGCGACTCCAGCACGTCGCCCTGGAGCCAGCCGCGCTGCCAGAGGGCGTGGTCGGCGGCCTGCACCGGCAGCTCCGGCAACGGCGACGGCTGCTCCGCGGAGAATGCCGCGTAGAGCGCGCCCATCTCCCGCACCAGCACTCCCGTGGACCAGCCGTCGGAGATGATGTGGTGCGTGTTGAGCAGCAGCCGGTGCTTCGTGGGCCCCAGCTTCATCAGCAGCCCGCGGAACAGCGGGCCCTGCTCCAGGTCGAACGGGGCGCGAGCCTCCTCCAGCGCCAGCCGCGATGCCTCCGCCTCGCGCGCCTCCGCCGTCGGCAGCGCGGACAGGTCCTCATGCCGCAGGGGCATGGGGAAGGGCGGATGGATGACCTGCGACGGCGTGCCCTCGTGCGAACTGAAGGTCGTGCGCAGCGCTTCGTGGCGGCGCACCAGTTCGTCGAATGCGGCCAGCATCACGATGATGTCCAGCGTGCCGTCCAGCTCCAGCATGCTCGGGAGGCTGTAGGCGTTGCCCGCCGTGCCGAGCTGCTCGATGAACCAGAGCCGATGCTGCGCGAATGACAGAGGCAGCACGTCCGGCCGCTCCGCGCGGACCAGCGCGGGCAGGGCGGACTCGGGGACTTCCAGGGCCTCGGAGGCGGGCTGCCGGAGGGCGTCGATGCGCTCGGCCAGCGCCGCGACCGTGGGCCCTTCCAGCAGGGCGCGCAGGGGCAGCTCCACTCCGAAGTGATTGCGCACGCGCGACACCAGTTGCGTGGCCAGCAGCGAGTGACCGCCCAGTTCGAAGAAGCCATCGTTGCGTCCCACGGCGGGGACGCGCAGCACCTCGCTCCACAGCGGGATCAGCGCCGCCTCGGTGGGCGTCGCGGGCGGTTCGATGACGCGCTCCGTGGCGGGAGCAGCTTCCGGTGCCGGCAGCGCCTTGCGATCCACCTTGCCGTTGGACGTCAGCGGCAGGGCGTCCAGCGTGATGAACACCGCGGGCACCATGTACTCCGGCAGGTGACGGAGCAGGTGCTCGCGCAGGGGCGACGTGTCCACCTGGGGCGCGACGTACGCCACGAGCCGGTCGTCGTGCACCCGCACCACCGCGTCCCGGATGCCCGGGTGCGCGCGCAGCGTGGATTCAATCTCACCCAGCTCGATGCGGTTGCCGCGCAGCTTCACCTGGAAGTCCAGGCGGCCCATGAAGTCGAGCGTGCCGTCCTCGCGCCAGCGGGCGTTGTCGCCCGTGCGGTACAGGCGCGCGCCGGGCTCCGTGCTGAAGGGGTCCGGCAGGAAGCGTTCGGCCGTGAGCGCGGGCTGGCCCAGGTAGCCTCGGGTGACGCCTTCACCGGAGAGGCACAGCTCGCCCGGCGTCCCGATGGGCGCCAGACGCTGGTTCGCGTCGAGCACGTACGCCCGCAGGTTGGTGATTGGCCGGCCGATGACGGGCAACGGCTGGGGCGCGCCCTGGACGGCGATGGTCGTCGCGTCCACGGTGACCTCCGTGGGGCCATAGCCGTTGTAGACACGCGTGCGCTTCGTCGCGGCGAGCTGCCGCCACGTCACCTCGTCCATCGCCTCGCCGCCGATGGTGAAGCGCCCGGGGAGGTGGGCACGCTCCAGCATTCCCGCGGACAGCAGGAGCTTGAGCTGCGACGGCGTGCAGTCGAATACGTCGATGCGCTGACCATCCATCCACCCGAGCAGGGTCTCTGGATCCAGGCGCACGTCCTCCGGGACGATGACCAGGCAGTGGCCGTCCAGCAGCTGGATCACCTGTTCGATGGATGCGTCGAAGTACAACGGCGCGTTCACGGTGATGCGCTGAGCGGGCGGCAGCTCTTCGTAGATGCTCCGCGTCATCGCCAGGTGCAGGTGGATCACCGAGCGGTGCTGCACCATCACGCCCTTGGGCGTGCCCGTGGAGCCGGACGTGTAGATGACGTAGGCGAGGTTCCCCGCGCCCGCCACCGGCGGCGGGTTCTCCGAAAACCTGTCCGACTGTCCGACAGGTTTTGTGTCCAGCCGCACCAGGTGGGGCACTTCTGGGTGCCACGCTTCTTGCGCCGCCTGCGTCGTCACCAGGACGGACGCGCCACTGTCTTTGAGGACGAACGACTTGCGCGCGGCCGGAGCCTTGGGGTCCAGCGGCACGAAGGCTCCGCCGGCCTTGAGCACGGCCAGCAGTGCCACGATGGCCTCCGCCGACCTCTCCAGGCACAGGCCCACCGTCACCTCAGGGCCCACTCCCAGCGACCGCAGGTGCCAGGCGAGCTGGTTGGCCCGCGCGTTGAGCTGCTGGAAGGACAGCGTCGTTTCCTCGAACACCACTGCGTCCGCATCCGGCGTCTCGGCGGCCTGCCGTTCGAAGCGCGCGTGCACGGTGGTGTCGCGCTCGAAGTCCACGACGTCGCCGGTGCCGGTGCGCAGCAGCCAGGCGCGGTCCTCGGCCGGGAGGAGGGACACGTCCGTCAGCCGGGCTCCGGGCTGGATGAGGGTTTCGAGCGCCTGACTCCACTGGCCCAGCACGCGCTGCACGGCGGCCGCGTCGAAGCGGTTCTCGTCGTAGGCCAGGTGCAGTTGGAGCTCACGGCCCGGGTGCACCGTGGCCGACAGCGGGTAGTTCGTGCTCTCGCCGAGCTCCAGGTCGCGCAGATCCAGCGCGGTGGAGCGGCGCAGCACCGATTCGTCGAGGGGCGCGTTCTCGAAGACGAGCAGCGACTGGAAGAGCGGCAGGCCTCGGGGGATGTCGCTCCAACCGTGCGCGGCGACCAGTGGCGTGTGCTGGTGCTGCTGGATGTCCAGCAGCTTCGCCTGGAGGGACTGGAGCCAGGGCAGCACGGGCGCGTCCTCGTCGGGGAGCGCGACGCGGACCGGCAGCGTGCTGATGAGCAGGCCGAGCATGGCCTCCGAGCCCGCGAGTTCCGGCGGCCGACCCGCGAACGTGGTGCCGAAGAGGACATCGCGCGTGTCCGCGTGGCGCGCCAGCACCAGGGACCACGCCGCCTGCGTCAACGTGTTGACCGTGAGCCGGTGTTGCCGGGCGAAGGCTTCCAGTGCCGCGGTGCGTGCCTCCGGCAGGGTCAGCACCCGGTTGGGCTGATTCACCGTGCCGGACGGGATCGCGGTCGGAGGGCGCATGGCCGGCAGGGGCGTGGGCGACGACAGGCCTGACAGTTGGCTGCGCCAGAAGCGTTCGTCCTCGGCGACGTCGCGCTGGCCCAGCCACGCGATGTAGTCCCGGAACGGCGGACGTCCGGCGGCGGGCAGCGGCGTCCCGGCGGTCAGCGCGTCGTAGATGGCGAAGACCTCCTGGAAGAACAGGCCCAGGCTCCAGCCGTCGAAGAGCAGGTGGTGGTGGCTCCAGACGAAGCGCCACCGCGCGTCTCCCAGCCGCACCGCCGTCATGCGCGACAAGGGCGCGCGCGACACGTCGAAGCCGCGCGCGCGATCCTCCGCGAGCAGCCGCTCCAGCCCCACCTGCTGCTCCGGCTCCGGCAGGTGGCGCCAGTCATGCGCTTCGAACGGCATCACCGCGCGTGAATGCACCGCCTGCAGCGGCGTCTCCAGGTCCTTCCACACGAAGGCCGTGCGCAAGATGGGGTTGCGGTCCACCGCCGTCTGCCATGTCCGCTGGAACAGCGCGAGGTCCACGTCCGAGTGGACCGACCACGCGGCCTGTTCGAAGTAGAAGCCCGACTCCGGATCATTCAGCGCGTGGAAGAGCATGCCCTCCTGGAGCGCGGAGAGCGGGAACAGGTCCTCTACCGTGGGACCCTGCGCCTCGAGCACCGCGTCCAGTGAGGCCTGGGACAGGCGCGCCAGGGGGAAGTCGCTCGGCGTCCTCCTGCTCGCGTCCTCCGAGTTGCGTCGGGCGATGAGCTCGCGCAGCGCGCGCGTGAAGCCTTGGGCCAGGGCTTCGATGGTGGCGGTGTGATGCCACTCATGGCTGAAGCCGAAGTCCATCCGCAGCTGTCCGTCCGCGACGAAGCCGTCGATGGACAGCGCGTGAGCGCGATGGGACCGGGGCGCCACCGTCATGCCGGTGGGCTCGGTGCCTGGGGCGAAGAGGGTGCTGGCGCCGGTGGAGCCGTCCAGTTGCTTCAACTCGTTGAAGACCACCTGCGCGGACGGCAGGGCCGCGAGCCGCTGGCGGAGCTCCTCGGGCCCCATGAACCGCAGCAGGACCTGGCCGATGCCTCGGTCGGACCATGTGGACAGCGAGTCGCGCACCGCGCGCAGGCAGTCTCCAGTCGAGCCACCCTCCGGCAACTGGAGCAGGGCCGGCGTCAGCGACGTGAAACACCCCACGGTGCGGGACACGTCCGCGTCCGCGAAGAGTTCCTCACGACCGTGGCCCTCCAGGTCTATGAGCAGGCGCGACTGGCCCGTCCACTCGCGCAGGGCCTGGGCCAGGGCCGTCAGCAGGATCTCGTTGATCCGCGCCCGCCAGGCCCCCGGCGTCTCCTGGAGCAACAGCCGGGTCTCTTCCGCGTCCAGCCGCACGGACACGGTGCGGTGCGAGCCAGCCGTCCCGGGCCCGGAGCCATCGGTGGGCAACGGCGCTACGTCCCGCCGGGCCTCGTCGAGCCAGAGGGACGTCTGCGCATGCAGTGCGTCGGACAGGGCGTGGACTTCCAGCCTGCGAGCCCAGGCCAGGAACGAGGTCGTCTTCGTGGGAAGCGCGGGAGACTGGCCCGCGCGCAAGCGCAGGTAGGTGGTCTCCAGATCCTCGACAAGCACCCGCAGGGACACTGCGTCCACCACCAGGTGATGGAAGATCAGCAGCACGCGCTGCTCTTGTCCGGCGCCGAAGTGGAAGAGGGCGGCGCGCAGCAGGGGCGGCCGGGCCAGGTCGAACGATGCCTGGAGGCGCTCGGCCTCCTGCTCCAGCCGCGCCGCACGCATCTCCGCGGGCAGTTCGGACAGGTCGAACTGGAGCAGGGAAACCTGGGCCTCATCGGGCGCGGCGTCCTGCTGGCGCCAGGCGCCACCGTCCTCACGCATGAAGCGCATGCGCAGGGCGTCGTGGTGGACCACCAATGCCTGGATCGCCTCTTCCACCCACGCCGCCTTCAACGGCTGGCGCGCCTGGAGCAGCAGCACCTGATTGAAGTGATGGGCGTGCGTGGGATCGCGCTCCAGCAGCTGGCGCTGGATGGGCGTGAGCGGCACCTCGCCCACCACCGGTCCCTGTTCCGCGAGGCGGCCCCCGCTGACGCGAGCCACGGAGGCCAGGGCCTCCAGCGTCGGATGTTGGAACAGGTCGCGGACGAACAGCTGGATGCCGGCCTGCCGGGCCCTCGCGACGGCCTGGAGGCTGATGATGGAGTCGCCGCCCAGCTCGAAGAAGTTGTCATCGAGCCCCACGCGTTCGACGCGCAGCACCTGCGCCAGGACCTCCGCGAGCGTCCGCTCCATCTCCGTGCGGGGCGCGATGTACTCGCGCGTCGCCGCGCGCTGGCCCTCTGGCGTGGGCAGGGCCTTGCGATCCACCTTGCCGCTGGAGGTCAACGGTAGCGCCGGCAACGGGATGAAGATCGCGGGCACCATGTACTCGGGCAGCCGCCGCGACAGGAGGGGCCGCAGCGAGGCCAGATCCAGGTCCGCGCCCGAGACGACATAGGCGACCAGGCGCCGCGCACCGGGCGCGTCCTCGCGCACCACGGCCACGGCCTCCCGGACATCCGGGTGGGTGAGCAACGCGGCTTCGATGTCGCCCAGTTCGATGCGGAAGCCTCGCAGCTTCACCTGGAAGTCCGCGCGGCCCAGGTACTCCAGCGTGCCGTCGATGCGCCACCGGGCGATGTCGCCCGTGCGGTACAGGCGCGCGCCGGGCTCCGTGCTGAAGGGGTCCGGAAGGAAGCGCTCGGCGGTGAGCGAGGGGCGGCGCCAGTAGCCTCGGCCGACCTGTACGCCGCCGATGAATAGCTCTCCTGGGATGCCCACGGGCACCGGTTCACCGCGGGCATCCAGCACGTGCATGCGCGTGTTGGCCACGGGCCGGCCGATGGGCACGACTCGCAGGGCTTCGTCGCGCGGGCACTCCCAGGACGTCACGTCCACGGCGGCCTCGGTGGGGCCGTAGAGGTTGTGCAGCGTGGTGTGCGGCAGGCGCGCCTGGGCGCGGAGCACCAGGTCCGCGGGCAGGGCTTCGCCGCTGCACATCAACTGGCGCAGGCGCGGCAGGGACTCCAGTCCGGGCTCTTCCACGAAGGCGCGCAGCATGGAGGGCACGAAGTGCGTGGTCGTGACGCCCTCTCGCGCCATCAGCGCCACGAGGTAGTCCGGTTCCTGGTGACCGCCGGGCCTCGCGAGCACCAACCGCGCGCCTGTCATCAGGGGCCAGAAGAACTCCCACACCGAGACGTCGAAGCTGAACGGCGTCTTCTGCAGCACCGTGTCCGACGGCGTCAGGCCGTAGCGCCCCTGCATCCAGCGCAGGCGGTTGACGATGCCCGCGTGCGCGTTCATCGCTCCCTTGGGACGGCCCGTGCTGCCAGACGTGAAGATGACGTACGCCAGGGAGTCATCCCCAGCCAACGGCACGGGACGCGCCGTGGACTCATTCGCGAGCAGGTCCGCCTGCTCATCCAACGCGATGACGTGCGCGGCATTCGGAGGCAGCGCGGTACGGAAGCGCTCTTGCACCAGGAGCACGGGCGCGGCGGTGTCCTCCAACATCCCGGCGAGCCGTTCCGCGGGCGTGGCCGGATCCAGCGGCACGTAGGCGGCTCCGGCCTTCAGGACGCCCAGCAGGGCGACGACCATCTCCCGCGAGCGCTCCATGCAGACGCCCACTAGCGTCTCCGGGCCGACGCCGCGCGCACGCAGGTGGTGCGCGAGTTGGTTGGCCCGGGCGTCGAGCTGCGCGTACGTGAGGCGCTGGTCCTCGAACTGGAGCGCGATGGTCTCCGGCGTGCGTTCGGCCTGGGACTCGAAGAGGTGGTGCAGCGTGGCCCCAGCGGGGAAGTCCACGCGCGTGTCGTTCCAGCCGCGCAGCACCTGTTCGCGGGCGGCCGGCGTGAGCAACGACAGCGTCGCGAGCGATGCTTCCGGAGTCGCGATGATCTCCCTCGCGAGCACCACCAGGTGCTCCGCCATGCGCTCGATGGTGGCTGCGTCGAAGAGGGCGGTGGCGTACTCCAGGTGGCAGACGATGCCCGTGCGGCTCTCCAGCACCTCCAGGGACAGGTCGAACTTGGCCGTGTCGTTGGGGACTTCCACCTGGCTCAGTGCCAGCGACGGCAGCTGGCCCCGGGCCTCCGGCGTGTTGATCACGTTGAGGACGGCCTGGAAGACCGGCGTGCGGCTCAGGTCGCGAGGGAGCTCAAGTGTCTCCAGGACGCGCTCGAACGGAGCGTCCTGGCGCGCGTAGGCCTCCAGGGCCTGGGTGCGCACGCGGCCCAGCAACTCCACGAAGGACGGCTGGCCGGACAGCTTCGAGCGGAATGGCAGGGTGTTGATGAAGCACCCCATCAGCCACTCGACCTCCGGGCGCGTGCGGCCCGCGATGGGCGTGCCCACCACGAAGTCGTCCTGGCCCGAGTAGCGCGACAGCACCGTCTGGAAGAGCGCCATCAGCACCATGAACGACGTGGCGCCTTGCTTGCGGCCCAGCGCCAGCAGCGGCGCGGACACTTCGGCCGGGAACGCGAAGCGGTAGCGCGCGCCCGCGAAGGACTGGAGCGCGGGACGTGGCCGGTCCGTGGGCAGCTCCAGCGTGGGCGCCCCGGCCAGCTGCTGATTCCACCAGGCGAGCTGCGCCTCCATCACGCCGCCGTCCAGCCAGGCGCGCTGCCACACGGCGTAGTCCGCGTACTGCACCGGCAGCTCCGTCAGGGGCGACGGCTGGCCCGCGTGGAACGCGGCGTAGTTCGCCGTCAGCTCGTGCGCGACGACCATGTTGCACCACGCGTCGGACACGGCGTGGTGGAAGACGATCGCCAGCACGTGGACCTGGGGCTCCAGGCGCAGCAGCGTCGCACGCACCACGGCCTGATCCAGGTCGAAGGGCAACAGCGCGTAGGCCCTGCAGAAGCGCTGCATCTCCGCTTCGCGGGCTTCGGGCGAGTCACCCTCCACGTCGCGGCGCGGGAGCGGCAGGCCGCGCGGCGGGTGGATGTTCTGCACCGCGCGGTCGCCCTCCAGCGCGTACGTGGTGCGCAGCACTTCATGCCGCGCCACCAGCGCGTCCAGCGTGGCCTGGAGCGCGTCCACGTCCAGCTCCCCGACGAGGCGGAAGAGCGACGGGTTGTTGTAGGCGCCGCTGCCGGGCGCCATCTGCTGGAGGTACCAGAGGCGATGCTGGGCGAAGGACAGCGGCAACGGCCGGTCGCGGCCCACGCGCGGAATGGGCGGCGGGCCCTCGTTCACGACTGGAGTCGCGGGGCGCGCGGCGACGGGCGCCACGGCGGGACGCGGCGCTTCCACGACGGCGGGACGCGCCACGGGCGGAGGGGGGAGGTGGGACGGTGACGCCACGGGCTCCACGCGGCCATCCGCGCGCAACCGGGCATGGCGGCCAGTGCGGTACAGCCTCGCCGAGGCCTCTCGGGGGTGCGGCACCAGGCGGCGGTCCTCGTCGCCCGCGCGCCACAGCGCCGTGGGAAGCCCCGCGCCCGCGAGGGCCAGTTCGCCCACCACGCCCACGGGCACGGGCTGACCGGCCGCGTCCAACACCCACGCCTGGAGGTTCGCGGGGATGCGTTCTCCCAGCGTGCGCGGCAACAGCGCGCCTTCCTGGGCGTCACCCGACAGCCACACCTCCACGCCCGCGGCCCTGTGCAGCGCCGCGCCCAACTCCGCCGAAGCGCCTTCCAACACCAGCGCGCCAACATGAGCCAGGGACTCGCGCGCTCCGGGCAGTTCGCTGAGTGAACGCGCGAGCCGGGCCGACGTATGCACCAGCACCGCGCCGGACTGGCGCGCCAGCTCCAGCAGTCCTTCCACGCCCGCCTCGGCCTCCACCAGCACCTGCTCCTGGCGGGCGGTGGCCTCGGCGGCCATGCGCTCGCGCACCACGGCCAGGCGACGCAGACCGTCCAGCACCACCGGGGTGTCCAGGCCGAAGTCGATGAGCGCCGCCACTTCATCCACGTCCGCCGCGCGCACGTCGCGCAGACGCTTCACCGCGCCGTCCACCGTTCCCACGAGGCCCGTCGTCTTGGCGTGGTTCTCGAAGGTGTGCTCCAGCAGCGCGTCGATGTCCTCCGGGGACAGCTTCTGGATGTCGCCCTGGTAGCCCTGGGTGAGCAGCAGCGACGTGACGATGTCCACCGAGCTGCGGAAGTACGCGAGCAGCGGCTTGCGCACGAGGCGCAACACCTCCTGGTCGTCGTCGCCCAGGTACGTGTGCAGCATGCAGGTGATGTGGCCTCGGCCGGGGTGGCCGTTGCGGCGCCATGCCTCGCGGTACAACGCCACCTTCGGCTTCAGCTCCTCCAGCGAGTGCGACAGCAGGCCCGTGAGCACGCCCGCGCCCAGCTCGCCCGCCATGCGGAAGGTCTCCGGGTTGGACGTGGCGGTGAGCCACACAGGCAGCTCCTTCTGCACGGGCTTCGGCCGCAGCGCTCCCTCCACCAGGGTGCCCGCGCCGCCGGGGCGCTTGAAGCGCTCGCCGCGCCACAGCGAGCGCAGCGTGGACAGCTTCTCCAGCAGGATGTCGCGGCGCTTCTCGAAGTTGGCTGGCGCGAAGGTGAAGTCCTGCGTGTGCCAGCCCGTGGCCACGGAGAGACCCACTCGGCCCTGTGACACGTTGTCCACCACGGACCACTGCTCCGCGATGATGAGCGGATCATGCAGCGGCAGCACCACGCTGCCGGAGCGCACGTGCAGGTGCTTCGTGACGGCCGCGACCGCGGCGGAGATCACCGCGGGCTGCGGGTACAAGCCTCCGAACGAATGGAAGTGCCGCTCCGGCGTCCACACCGCGGAGAAGCCGTTCGCGTCCGCGAACTTCGCTCCCTCCATCAGGAGTTCGTACTTGGGACCCTGGAGCGCGTCCTCGTCGTTGGCGAAGTAGATGAGGCTCAGGTCCATCGCCTTCGCGCGAGGCCCGCCGCCTCCCAGACTCACCAGCCGCGCGGTGATGCGCTCCGGTGGGTACACCACGCGCAGGCCTCGCGTGAGCGCCCATAGAGCCTCCAGCTCCGGACGGTCCGCGGACGCCTCGCTCGCGGACAGCCATGCGCCGCCGTCCGGAGGAGACAGCCGCGAGTCCATGCCGGTGAAGAACTCCGACAGCTCGCGGTGGCCCAGCGCCCAGGCGGGCTGTCCGGCGCCCGTGGGCAACAGCCACGCCAGCGCGTGCGCGTCCTCTCCTGCGCGGAGGGGAGCACCCGATGCGTCCACGTCCTCCACGTAGACGACGCGCGATGCCTCCACTCGCACGGAGGCCACCAGCGCGCGCGTGGTGACGAGTACCGGCACGCGGGTGCCTTCTGGCGCGTAGACAGGCAGCTGCGTCAGGTCCGCCGGGCCCAGCGCGATGCCCGCGCCACCCGCGGCCAGCACGCCCCACAGCGCGGCCAGCTTCTCCGGCGATGAGCGCAGGCACACGGCCACCGGTGTCCCTGCCGTCACGCCCAGGGCCTTCAGCCGCTCGGCCAGGGCATCCGCCCGGGCGCCAAGTTCGGCCCAGGTCCAGTGCGCATCCCCACGCGAGACGGCGGTGGCGTTCGCGTGGCGTGCACGCCGCTCCGCCAGGAGGGCCGGCACGGAGGTGATGCCCGGTGAGGCACGGGGCGCGGGCCAGGCGCGGCGCTCGGCCTCCGTGGTCAGGGGAAACTGAGCGACAGGCGTCTCAGGCCGGGCGAGCGCCGCTCCGAGCAACACCTGGAAGTGCTCCATCAGCCGCTCCACGGTGGCGGCGTCGAACAGCTCCGTCGCGTACTCCAGGACGCCGTGGACGCGACCGGGAGCTTCGGAGAGCAGGAGCGTGAGGTCCGCCAGGGTGGCGCCCCATTGCACGGGCGTGCCCGGCACCTCCACCAGCGAGCCGCGCAGGCCCGTCAGGTTCAGCGTCCCGGCGCCCGCGGCCGCACCCGTGTGGTAGACGAACACGGAGTCCGTCAGCCTTCCTCGGCCGATGTCGTGGCCCGGGATGAGGGCTTCCACCAGGTACTCGAAGGGCACGTCCGGACGCGTCTGTGCGTCGGCGACCTCGTCACGCACCTGGGTCAGCAGCTCGCGGAACGTGAGGCCTTCGGTGAAGCGCGTCCGGAACGCCGCCGAGTGCGCCACGTAGCCGATGAGCGGTAGCAGCTCCGGCCTCGTGCGGTTGGCGATGGGCGTTCCGACGATGACGTCCGTCTGGCCGCTGTAGCGGTGCAGCAGCGTCTGCCACGCGGCGAGCACCGTCATGTAGCCGGTGAAGCCCTCACGGCGTGCGAAGGCCACCAACTCGCGGGCGAGCGCGGGCGGGAACTCGACCGTCATGCGCTCGGAGGTGAGCGGGCTCTCGGTGGGGCGCGGGCGGTCGGTGGGCAGGTCCAGCTTGCGCGGCATGCCAGCCAGCCGCTGCCGCCAGCCCTGGTCCTGTTCGGGCAGCCGGCCGCCCGCGATGCTGTTGCGCTGCCACGCGCCGAAGTCCGCGTACTGAACGGGCAGCGGGGGCAGGGGAGACGGACGCCCCTGGAGGAAGGCGTCGTAGAGCTGGCCCAGCTCCTGGACGAAGAGGGCGATGGACAGCGTGTCGCTGACGATGTGGTGGATGCCGCACAGGAGCAGGTGCAGCCGCGTGTCCACTCGCACGAGCGTGGTGCGCAGCACGGGGCCGTGGACCAGGTCGTACGGCTTCGCGGCGTCCTCACGGGCGAGCCGGAGGGCCTCGGGTTCACGGGTCTCCGCGGGGCCTCGCAGCTCCACGCGGGTGAGCGGGACTCGCATGTGCGCGTGGAAGCGCTGCACGGGGCGGCCGTCCACGGCGTCGTAGGTCGTGCGCAGCGCTTCGTGGCGCTGGACGATCTCCTGGATGCCGCGCTCCATCACGTCCGCGTTCAGGTCGCCTTCGAGCCGCAGGACGAACGGGATGTTGTACGCGGACTGACCGGGCAGGTGCTGCTCCAGGCGCCAGACGCGCTCCTGCACGAAGGACAGCGGCAGCTCGCCGGTGCGCGCGAGCGGCACGAGCGGAAGCTCCACGGAGACGGGGGCCTGCGGCGACTGACGCAGCAGGGGCACCAGACGCTCCGCGATGCCCGCGACCGTGGGCGCTTCGAAGAGGGCGGCGAGCGGCAGGTTCACGCCGAACGCGTCACGCACCTGGTTGAGCAGCTGCGCGGCCGTCAGCGAGTTGCCGCCAATCTCCAGGAAGTCGTCGTGGCGGCCGACGAACTCCAGGCCCAGTCGCGCGCGCCACAGCGCGGCTACGCGTTCCTCCACATCGCCACGAGGGGCATCGTCGCGCGCGGACTGCGGGGGCAGGGGGGCAGCCTCGACAGGGGCCGGACTCGTGCTCGAAGCGGAGAGGGCAACGGCCTCCACGGCCTGTGTGGACATCTCCACCAGAGACGGCGCCGTCACCGTGATGCGGCCTTGCGCCTTCTGCTCCACCCAGACGGTCTTCTCCTGGAAGACGTACGTGGGCAGGTGCAGCCGCAGGCGCTGCTCGTGCGCGTAGAACGCGCTCCAGGCCACGGGCACGCCCGCGGTCCACAGCTCGCCCACGGCCTGGAGCCAGCTCATCTGCTCCGTTGTCGTGCCACCCAGACGCAGCGACGGCAGGCCTCGGACTCGAGGCGCGCCGCTCTCCACCGCCATCAGGTTCGCGCGCACCAGTGGTGTCACGTCCTGACCGGGGCCCACCTCCAACATCACCGCGCAGCCTTCCTCCTGCAGCGTCTCCACCGCGCGGGTGAAGTGCACGGGCTTGCGCATCTGTTCGGTCCAGTAGCGCGGATCCGCCAGCTGCCCGGGCTGTGCCACCGTCCCCGTGAGGCTGGACACGTACCGCACCGTCGGCTCTGACCAGCGCAGCGTGCCCACCACGCGCGCCAGTTCCGGCATCAACGGCTCCACGTCCACCGAGTGGAACGCATGAGGCGCGGGCATGCGCACCGCTCCGACCTTCTGGGCCTTGAGCTCGGCCTCCAGGCGCTCCACTTCCTCCACCGGACCAGACACCACGCAGCGGTCCGGCGTGTTCACCGCCGCCAACTCCAGCCGGCCCGACAGCAGCGGCTGGACCCGAGCCGCGGGCAGCGCCACCGCCAGCATCGCCCCCGACGGCATGCGGTGCATCAGCTCACCGCGCGCCACCGCGAGGCGCATCGCGTCTTCCAGGGACAACGCCCCCGCGACACACGCCGCCGCGTACTCGCCGAAGCTGTGCCCCAGCACCGCGCACGGCTTCACGCCCAGGTCCTGCCACAGCCGCGCCAGTGACACCTGCACACTGAACAGCGCGGGCAGCGCCACGCGCGTGTCCGCCAGGGCCTCCGTGGACTCCGCCTCAGCACTGGCCTCGGGCGACAGCAGCCGCGACACGCGCTCTCGCAGCGGCGCCTCCAACAACGCGAGGCAAGCGTCCAGGTGCTCTCGGAACCGGGGCGACGTCTCCGCCAGCTCGCGCCCCATCGCGACCCGCTGCGCTCCCTGGCCGGAGAACACGAACGCCACGCGAGGCGCGCGCTTCTCGGTCTTCACCGCGACCACCGGCTTGCGCAGCTGGCGCACCAGGTCCGCCGCGTCCCTCACCACCAGCGCGTGACGGTATTCGAACGCCTTGCGGCCCACGGCGTGCGTGAACGCCAGGTCCGCCAACGCCTGCGCATCCACGCCCTCCGCCACGTGCGCATCCAGCTGCCGCGCCGCGGCCTGCAATGCCTCCAGCGAGCGCGCGGACAGCAGGACCAGCTGATGGGACCGCGAGGTGGGACCGCTCCGCCGCAGGGGGGCTTCCTCGAGGACCGCGTGCGCGTTGGTGCCGCCAATGCCAAAGGAGCTGACCGCGGCGAAACGGGGCGTCTCACCCCGAGGCCACGGCCGCAACGTGGTGTTGACGAAGAACGGTCCCGCGTCGAAGTCGATCTGCGGGTTGGCCTTCTCGAAATGGAGACTGGGGGGAATCTCCCCGTGGTGCAGCGACAGCGCGGCCTTCATCAGGCCCGCGAGGCCCGCGACCGTGTCCAGGTGGCCCACGTTCGTCTTCAGCGACGCCAGCGCGATACGGCCCCGGTGCTCAGCGCCCAGTCCATACGCGCGCGTCAGCGCCGCCACTTCAATCGGGTCACCCAGGGGCGTCGCGGTGCCGTGGGTCTCCACGTAGCCCACGGCCTCCGGTGCCACGCCCGCGTTGGCCAGCGCCTGGGACACGACCGCCGCCTGGCCCTGCACGCTGGGCGCGGTGAAGCCGGACTTGTTGCGGCCGTCGTTGTTCAGCGCCGAGCCCCGGATGACGGCGTAGATGGAGTCCCCATCCCGCAGCGCGTCCTCCAGGCGCTTGAGCACCACCGAGCCCACACCGTTGCCGGACAGCGTGCCTCCCGCCTTCGCGTCGAACGCGCGGCAGTGGCCGTCCGGGGAGAAGATGAGCCCCTCCTCGTGCACGTAGCCCGTGCGCTGCGGCAGCGACAACCGCATCGCGCCCGCGAGCGCCACGTCGGACTGGCCCGTCCTCAGGCTCTGGGCGGCCAGGTGCACCGCCACCAGGCCCGTGGAGCACGCGGTGTACAGCAGCACGCTTTCGCCCGTGAGCCCCAGCTTGAAGGACGCCTTCGTCGCCAGGCTCTCGTGCGTGGCGGTGCCATGCAGCTCCATGAACGACGCCGCGTCCAGCGGCATCGCCTGCCGCACGGCGTCCGTGTACCCGGAGCCCGTGGCCCCCGCGTACAGCGAGATGGCCCCGGGGAAGCGCTCCGGGTCGATGCCCGCGTCCTCCAGGGCGGCCCATGCCGTCTGGAGGAAGAGCCGCTGCTGCGGATCCGTGAACTGCGCCTCGCGCAGCGACATGTCGAAGAACGCGTGGTCGAACCGGTCCGCGCCGTCGATGACGCCCGCGGCTGGGACGAAGGCCGGCTGGTGCCACAGCTCCAGGCCCTCCGGCAGGACGGACAGGTGCTCCAGTTCCTCCGGGGCGAAGCGCGTGATGGACTCCACGCCTCCACGCAGGTTGCTCCAGAACTCCGCCACCGTCATCGCGCCAGGGAAGCGGCCCGCCATGCCGATGATGGCGATGGAGCCGGACTCGCCCGCCTTCGGTGCCTCGCGCGGACGGTGACCGGGGGCTTGAGACACGGGCTGTACGGTGCCCGGGCCCTGCTGGGACTCACGCTCCAGCCGCTGGACGAACCCTTCGAGCGTGGGGTGTTCGAACAGCCACACCACGGGCACCTCGCGCTGGAGCTCCTCGCGCAGGCGCGCGGCCAGCCGCACCACGGTCAGCGACGTGGCGCCCAGGTCCTCGAAGAAGTGGTCCTGCGCGCTCACGCGGTCCGTGCTCAGCTCGCGGGCGAAGACGGGCGCCAGGCGCTGCTCCAGCGGGTGCGTGGGCTCCACGAAGCGGCCCTGACGTCCGGTGGACGCGGCGTCCGGCACGGGCAGCGCCTTGCGGTCCACCTTGCCGCTGGGGTTCAGGGGCAGGGTGTCCAGCATCACGAACACCGACGGCACCATGTACTCCGGCAGCCGCTGCCGCAGCGCCGCTCGCAGCGCGGACGCGTCCAGCACCTGCCCCGGGCCAGGCATCGCGTAGGCCACGAGCCGCTTGTCCCCGGGCACGTCCTCGCGCACCACCACCGCGGCGTCCTGCACCGCGGTCAGGTCGCGCAGGGCGGCCTCCACCTCCGCCAGTTCGATGCGGAAGCCGCGCACCTTCACCTGCGTGTCGATGCGGCCCAGGAACTCCAGCGTGCCGTCCGGACGCCAGCGGCCCATGTCCCCCGTGCGGTACAGCCGTGCGCCCGGCGTTGCCCCGTAGGCATCCGGCACGAAGCGCTCCGCCGTGAGGTCCGGCCGCGACACGTAGCCCCGGCCCACGCCGTCACCGCCGAGGAACAGTTCGCCCGGCACGCCCACGGGCACCGGGTCCAGCTTCGCGTCCAGCACGTACACGGACGTGTTGGCGAGCGGTGCGCCAATGGACACCGTCGTGCCGACCTGCTCCGGCCGCTCCACCGTGAAGGCGGTGGCGACAATGGAGCCCTCGGAGGGGCCGTAGCCGTTGGTGAAGGGGATGCCCAGCGACTCCACCGCGCGGCGCACGTGCGGCGCGGAGACGATGTCGCCGCCCGTGTGCAGCTCGCGCAGCCGCCCGAGGATGTCCGGCCGGTGCTCCATCAACTGCGAGAAGAGACCGGCGGGCATGTGGATGAAGGTGACGCCGTGGCGTTCCACCAGTCGTGCCAGCGTGTCCATGTCGCCCGCGGGCACGTGGCCCGGGAAGACGACGAGCCGGTTTCCATGCACCAGCGGCATCCACAGCTCCAGCACGGAGCCGTCGAAGGACACGGGCGCGAAGAGCAGCACCGTGTCGCGCATCCCGTAGTGCAGGTACGGCGCCGCGTGCAGCACTCGCAGCAGGCCGCGATGCTCGACGCCCACGCCCTTGGGCCGTCCGCCGCTGCCGGAGGTGAAGATGACGTAGGCCAGGTTGCGCGGCCCCACGCCGGTCTCCGGCGCGGTGACGGGCTGGTCGGCCAGCGCCAGTTCCTCCAGGAACAGGCACGGCAGGGATGCGTCGGGCAGGTGCAGTCGGCCGCGCAGCTCGCGCGTGGTGACGAGCAGGTGCGGCCGGGCATCCTCCAGCATGAAGCTCAGCCGCTGCGCGGGATACGACGCATCCATCGGCACATACGCGCCGCCGGCCTTCACGATGCCGAGCACCGTGACGACGAAGCCCACGGAGCGCTCCAGGCACAGCGCCACCAGCACATCCGGTCCCACGCCCCGAGCCCGCAGGACATGCGCGAGCTGATTGGCCCGGGCATCCAGCTGCGCGTACGTCAGCCGTTCATCCCCGTCCTCCACCGCGACGGCGTCCGGGCGCAGCGAGGCCTGCAGCGCGAAGCGCTCCGCGAGCGTGCTGTCGGAGGGATAAGGCAGGGCGGTGTCGTTCCACGCGACGAGCACCTGCTGGCGCTCCTCCAGCGTGAGCCACGGCAGCCGTGAGAGGGGCACGTCCGGCCCTGCGACCGCGGCCTCCAGCAGCACGAGCAGATGGCCTGCGAGCCGGGCCACGGTCTCGCGTTCGAAGAGGTCGGTGCTGTACTCGATGGAGCCGCGCAGTCCGTCCGGCGTCTCCGTGAGCAGCAGGCTCAGGTCGAAGTGCGCCGTGCCCGCGTCCACCTCCAGGGGCTCCATCCTCAGCCCTGGCGCATTGAACGCCTCGGCCGGAGCGTTCTGGAGCGCGAAGACCGCCTGCACCAGCGGCGTGCGGCCCAGGTCGCGAGGCACCTGGAGCTCCTCCACCAGCTTCTCGAACGGAAGGTCCTGGTGCTCGTAGGCCGCGAGCGTCGTGTCCCGCACCTGTCCCAGCAGCGCGCGGAAGGACGTCTCCGGACGGACGCGTGCACGCAGCACCAGCGTGTTGACGAAGAAGCCGACCAGCCCCTCCACGTCACCGTGGGTGCGGCCCGCGATGGGAGCGCCGACGAGCAGATCCTCCTGCCGGCTGTAGCGGGACAGCAGCACCTGCCACGCGGCCAGCAGCGCCATGAACGGCGTCGAGCCTTCGCGCCGGGCGAGCCCCGCGATCCGGTCCGTCAGGTCGCGAGGCACATGCACGGGCATCAGCGCGCCGTGCGGTGAACGCGTCGTGGGCCGAGGCTTGTCGGTGGGCAACTCCAGGACGCGAGGCGCACCGGCGAGCTGCTCCTTCCACCACGCCACTTCGTCCGCGAGCACGTCGCCCTGGAGCCAACCGCGCTGCCACGCGGCGAAGTCGGCGTACTGCACGGGTAGCTCCGGCAGCACCGGGGCCGAACCGGAAGCGAAGGCCGTGTAGGCCGTGGCCACCTCTCGCACCATCACGCTCAGGGACCAGCCGTCGGCGACGACGTGGTGCATGCCCAGGAGCAGCACGTGCTGCGTGGACGTCAGCCGCAGCAGGCGCGTGCGCAGCAGCGGCCCGGTGCCCAGGTCGAAGGGCCGGCCCGCCTCCTCGCGCGCCACTTGCTGGACCGCCGATTCGGGGTCCGGCAGGTCGCCCAGGTCCGTCACGGGCAGCGCCCAGACCGGTGTCGGCTGGAGGGTCTGGACGGGGTCGCGGCCCTTCAGCGCGAGCGTGGTGCGCAGTGCTTCGTGGCGATCGACGAGGAGCTCCAGCGCGAGGCGCAGGGCCTCCACGTCCAGTGCGCCGTCCAGCCGCACGGCGCCCAGCAGGACGTAGGGCGTGGCACCGGGTTGGAGTTGTTCCATCACCCACAGCCGCTGCTGCGCGAAGGACAGGACCCGTTCGCCGTCGCGAGGCACCTTGCGGATCGCGGGCACGCGCGGGAGGCCGGTGCGCGAGAGGAGTTGGGCCTCCACCTGTTCGGTGACCTCGGCGACGGTGGCTCCGTCGAAGAGGCCTCGCAGGGGCAGTTCCACCTGGAACGTGGAGCGCACGCGGGACAGCAGCCTCGTGGCCAGCAGCGAGTGTCCGCCCAGGGCGAAGAAGTCATCGTGCACGCCCACCTTCGGCACCCGCAGCACGTCTCGGAACAGGTCCGCGATCCGCTGCTGGAAGGGCGTCATCCGCTGGGGCTTCGACGGCGCCAGGGCTGCCGGACGCGCGTCCGGAACAGGCAGGGCCTTGCGGTCCACCTTTCCGTTGGGGGACAGCGGCAGCGCGTTCAGCGCCACGAAGGCCGTGGGCACCATGTACTCCGGCAGCTTCGCCTTCAGCGCCTCGCGCAGGGCTTCCGCCGTCACGCCCTGGCCCACCACGTAGGCCACCAGGCGCTTGTCGCCGGGCGCGTCCTCGCGCACCACCACCACGGCTTCGCGCACGCCTTCGCACTGGCGCAGCGCCGACTCCACTTCGCCGGGCTCGATGCGGAACCCGCGCAGCTTCACCTGGAAGTCCAGGCGGCCCAGGTACTCGATGGTGCCGTCGGCGAGGACGCGGGCCCGGTCTCCCGTCCGATAGAGCCTCGCTCCCGGAGGGCCAAACGGATCCGGGATGAACCGCTCCGCCGTCAGCGCGGGACGGCCCAGGTATCCCCGGCCCACCTGCACGCCGCCGATGTGGAGTTCTCCCGCGATGCCCACCGGCACCGGCTGCGACGATGCATCCAGGACGTGGATCCGCGTGTTCGCCACCGGCCTGCCAATGGGCACGGAGCGCCGTCCGTCATGGCGCTCGCACGTCCAGGCCGTCACTTCCACCGCGGCCTCCGTGGGGCCGTAGAGGTTGTGGAGGGGGACGCCCAGCCGCTCCAGGCAGCGGTCCTTCAGCTCCAGCGGCAGCGCTTCTCCGCTGCACACGACGCGGCGAAGCGCCGTGCAGCGCTCCAGCCCTGGCTCCTCCAGGAACACCTGGAGCATGGACGGCACGAAGTGCACCGTCGTGATGCCCTCGCGAGCCATCAGGTCCACCAGGTATGCGGCGTCCTGGTGCCCACCCGGCTTCGCCACCACCAGCCGCGCGCCCGTCATCAGCGGCCAGAAGAACTCCCACACCGAGACGTCGAAGCTGAAGGGCGTCTTCTGCAACACGACGTCGCGGGGCTCCAACCCGTAGGCTTCCTGCCCCCAGAGCAGCCGGTTGCGGATGCCCGCGTGGGTGTTCATCGCGCCCTTCGGACGCCCCGTGCTGCCCGACGTGTAGATGACGTAGGCCAGGTGCTCGGCGCCCACGCCCGACTCCACGGGCTCCGGCGAAAGGGTCGCCACCTGGGGCCAGTCCGAGTCCAGGCAGAGCACCGGCGTGCTGCCTACCGACAGCACCGGCCGCAGGTGCTGCTGCGTCAGCAACACCGCGACCGCGGAGTCCTCCACCAGGTACGTCCGCCGGTCCGCTGGCGAGGACGGATCGATGGGCACGTACGCGCCGCCCGCCTTGAGCACACCCAGCAGTGCGATCACCAACTCCAGTGACCGCTCCGCGCAGATGCCCACGCGCACTTCCGGTCCCACGCCGCGCGCCCGCAGCGCACGTGCGAGCTGATTGGCCCGGCCGTCCAGCTCGCGGTACGTCAGCCGCGCGCCCTCGAAGTCCACCGCGATGGCGTCCGGCGTGCGCGCCACCTGCGCCTCCACCAGCCCGTGCAGCGTGCCCTCCAGCGGGTAGTCGCGTGCGGTGGCATTCCAATCCACCAGCAACCGCCGCTGCTCCGCGTCATCCATCAGCGGCAGCAGGTGCACGGGTGTCGCCGCATCGCGGGCCACGGCCTCCAGCAGCACCTGGAAGTGGGTGGCGAACCGCGCCGCCGCGTCCTCGGAGAAGAGGTCCCGGCTGTATTCGAGCGTTCCCTCCAGGCCGCCGTCGCTCGCGGTGAGCGAGAGCAGGAGGTCGAAGCGCGCGGTCTCCGTCGAGGTGTGCAGCCGCTCCACTCGGACGCCGGGCAGGGCCGGCGTGGACAGCGGCGCGTTCTGGAGAACGAACATCACCTGGAACAGCGAGGTGCGGTCTCCGCCGCGCGCCTGGGCCACGGCCTCCACGAGCCGCTCGTAGGGCACGTCCTGGTGCGCGTACGCGGCCAGGGAGGACTCGCGCACGCGATCCAGGAGTTCGGAGAAGCGAGGCGCTCCGTCCAGGCGGGCGCGCAGCACCAGCGTGTTGAGGAACACGCCGATGAGGGGCTCCAACTCAGGCCGGGTCCGGTGGGCCACCGGCGTGCCCACGGCGAAGTCGTCCTGCCCGGAGTAGCGCGACAGCACGGCCTGGTACCCGGCCATCAGCACCATGAACAGTGTGGCATCGCGGTCGCGGCCCACCTGTTCCAGCGAATGCACCAGGGACGCGGGCAGCGTGAAGACATGGCTGTCCCCACGCGTCGACCGGGTCCCGGGCTGTCCCTGCTCGGCGGGCAGGGTGAGTACGGGCACGTCCTTCAGGGACTCCTTGAGCGTGTCCAGCCGGGCCTGTGCCGTCTCGGAATCGTCCTGCTGGCGCTGCCATGCGGCGAAGTCCGCGGCCTGCACCTCCAGCTCCGGAAGTGGCGACGGACGTCCCGCCGCGAGCGCCGGGTAGAGACTGGCCACCTCGTGCACGAGCACGCCCATGGACCAGCCATCCGTGACGATGTGGTGCATGCACAGGAGCAGCACGTGTTCGTCCGGGGACAGCCGGAGCAGCCTCGTGCGCAGCAACGGGCCGGTGCCCAGATCGAACGGCCGGGTCGCGTCCTCCTGCATGCGCTGTCGCAGGGTGGCGTCGCGCTCGGCGCCTTCGGGGAGGGACTCCACCGGCAGGGACCCGTCCGAAGGCGGCGCGTGGATGCGCTGGAGCGGCTGGCCTTCACGTTCCTCGAACGTGGTGCGCAGCGGTTCGTGTCGGCGGACGATCTCCGCGAACGTGCGGCGCAGCACCTCCACGTCCAGGGGGCCGGAGAGCCGCAGGGCCAGGGGGATGTTGTAGAGGGCCTGGCCGGGCTCCATCCGATCCAGGAACCACATGCGCTGCTGCGCGAACGACAGCGGCAGCGCTTCATCCCGGGACACCGTGGGGATGGGGGCGGCGGGGTATCGGGAGG
>NZ_RAWR01000516.1:0-475 GCF_003986945.1 Corallococcus sp. AB018
GCAATAGGCAGGGCACAGAATCACATGTATAACGGTAAGTCACGACATATTCGTCGTCGACATAATACCGTAAGGCAATTGTTGTCAAACGAAATAATCTCAATAGATTATATAAGATCTAAAGAGAATATTGCGGATCCGTTAACAAAAGGTTTGACAAAAGAGCTAGTGTATAGTTCATCGAAGAGGATGGGATTAAAGCCTATTACATAAGAGTCGTCATAATGGTAACCCTACTTATATGACTGGAGATCCCAAGAACTAAGTTCAAAGGGACAACTAAGTTATGTATGGCTCGCCAGAAATCACCAAGGGATTAAAGTTCCTACCTATTCCTATGGTGAGAGTGATAACATATGTTGTCTGCAGGGGTATAAGGATAAGCTTTGCTTTTAATGATTACTTATATCTTGATTAAGGCATAAAATCAAGACGAGTATAAGAAGATACTCACAATAAGAATCACCTATATGAG
>NZ_RAWR01000517.1:0-474 GCF_003986945.1 Corallococcus sp. AB018
GTGGTGGCGGAGCTGGGGCTCACGCTCGTCCTGCTGGTGGGGGCGGGGCTGCTGGGACGGGCTTTCTTCCAGCTGATGGGGACGTCCCCTGGGTTCGCGGTGGACCATGTCCTGACCGCGCACCTGGCCATCCCCCGGGAGCGGTTCGCGGACGGGGACCTGCCGCGGCGCCTGTTCGAGCCGGTGCTCGAGCAGGTGCGGGCACTGCCGGGAGTGCGTGCCGCGGGGATGACCTCGCTGCTGCCCATCCAGCGGGCCTGGAGCAACTTGCGCTACACGGTGGAGGGCGAGCCGCCCCCGGACCCCGGGGAGACTCCGTCGGCGGAGCGCCGCGCCTCCAGTCCCGGTTACTTCTCCGCGCTGGAGATTCCGCTGCTCGCGGGGCGGGACTTCACCGCCCGGGACGCGGAGCCCGGACAGCCGCCGGTCGTCATCGTGAACGAGACCCTGGCGCGCCGGCACTTCCCGGAAGGG
>NZ_RAWR01000518.1:0-470 GCF_003986945.1 Corallococcus sp. AB018
ACCCCGTCCCGCCCGTCCCAGGCCCAGCTCGACCGCTTCGCGGAGCTGTTCACCCAGAGCCTCACCATGCGCCACTTCGGCGCCCGGATGTCCTTCCCGGAAGGGCGCATGGTGGTGGTGGAGCTTCCGGAGGTGCAGCCGCAGCACCGGGGCGGCCTGGGGGCCTCCGCCGTCAACGGCGGCGTGCTCTCCGCCCTCTTCGACTTCGCCATCGGCTGCACCCCGGCGCTGAGGGACCCCACCCGCCGCTGCGCCACCGTCCAGCTGTCCATGAGCTTCGAGCGCCCCGCCACCGGCAACCACCTCCGCGTGGAGGCCGTCATCGACAACGGCGGCTCCTCCACCCTCTTCGCCTCCGCGAAGCTGATGGACGCGGAGGGCCGGGTGTGCGCCCGCTGCCAGGGCGTCGTGCGCGTCTCCAACCAGCCGTGGGCCTCCGGCGAGAGCCCCGCCACCAACTGACATTCCCC
>NZ_RAWR01000519.1:0-469 GCF_003986945.1 Corallococcus sp. AB018
GCGTATTATTGACACCGACCCTTTCCGCCGTCTCGCAAACGGGCGCTGGCTTTAGGAAAGGATGTTCCTTGGCCGTAAATGCAAGTGTATCTCGTCGCTTGCTATCGCGGCAATATCGCCAGTGGTGCTGTCGTGATGCGGTCTTCGCATGGACCGCACATTGAAGATACGGTGCTTTTGTATCGTACTTATTGTTTCTGGTGCGCTGTTAACCGAGGTAAATAATAACCGGAGTCTCTCCGGTAACAATTTATTGGTGGTTAACAACCTTCAGAACAGCAGGTAAGCCCGAATGCCGCCCTTTGGGGCGGCATATTTTAGATTATCCGGTTCTGTTTAAAGTCACGCAAAAAACCACCCCAGCGACGTTCATAGAATGGCACAATATGTTCGGTAATAAAGTGGCTAATTCCTTTTTCCCCTTTTTTCACCTGACAAATATCGATGGGTTCATCGCCAGGTATTGTAT
>NZ_RAWR01000520.1:0-469 GCF_003986945.1 Corallococcus sp. AB018
TCCGAAACGTGCCCGGCGTGCAGGGCTACGACCTGTTCAACGAGCCGTTCCCGGGCCACCGCTACACGCGGTGCCTCACGCAGCTCGGTTGCCGCGCTTCTGACGCGCGACTGTCGGCCGTCCAGCAGAAGACTGTCGACGCGATCCGCTCGGTCGACAAGGCCACCACTGTCTGGTACGAGCCGATGCAGTTCTTCAACATAGGTGTCGGGACCAACGTCCGGCTCACGGGATCCAACCTGGGGTTGAGCTTCCACGACTACTGCACCAGCCAGGCCACCCTCCACTCCTATGTCGGATGCACTGCGCCCGACAACCGGGTCTTCACTAACGCAGAGAAGCATTCACGTCAGACCGGGTCGGGGCTGATGCTCACCGAGTTCGGCGCCATCACGACCCCCGCGGTGATCACGTCCCAGATGGACCTGGCAGCTCGCAACCGGGTCGGCGTCCAGTGGTGGGCCTACAC
>NZ_RAWR01000521.1:0-467 GCF_003986945.1 Corallococcus sp. AB018
CTCCCCACCGGAGCGTGACAAGCAATCCACACGGCGAGGTGCTTCCAGTTGAATTCCCTGGAAGGTAGGTTTTACTGCATGTCCGTGTTGGAGGCCGTGGCGTGGCAGCGCGTGGTGGTGCTGGCCCTGGTGCTGGGCCTGTGGAGCCCCGCGTGGGCGGCCGGGCCATGGCGGGCGGTCGTGCGCGTGGCGTCCACCGAGGACCGCGCACTGCTGGAGCGGGTGCGGGGGCAGAGCAGCGACCTGCCGGTGGTGCTGGAGACGGAAGCAGGTCCGTCCATGGACTCGAGCCCCGGCGGTGCATGGCGTGAGGCGGAGCGGCTGGCTTCACGGAAGGACGCGCGCGCGGTGTTGTGGTTCACGCGAGACGGGGCGGAGCTGCGGGTGTCGGTGGCGGCTCCGCGCACGGGACACCTGTTCGTGCGGAGCGCGCGGGTGGAGGGTGCGCCGGAGACGCTGACGTGGTC
>NZ_RAWR01000522.1:0-466 GCF_003986945.1 Corallococcus sp. AB018
GCTAATGGGTTTGGTATGTATGTTCTGTCTGTTGGGTCTTACTCTCGCCTCCCCCTCCTATTACTGTTAGTACTGCTAATGGGTTTGGTATGTATGTTCTGTCTGTTGGGTCTTACTCTTTGTCATGTCTGCTGTTACTATTCCCTTTGTTCTTTATGTTCCTCAGTTATCTGTCAGTTTATTATCTATTAGTCAACTTGATACTTCTAGTTTTGATGTTATCTTTTCCTCTTCTATCTATAGTGTGCAGGATCGGGTGTCCAAGAAGCAGATTAGGACCGGCCGTAAAGTTGGAGATCTCTGTGGTAGAAAGCTTGCATCTCCCTCTATCCATCTCTCCAGTTGCTCTTTCCTTGTTTCAATTAGATTCTCATTCGAGTCAGTTTTATTTATTATATTCTCGCCTAGGTCATTTGTCTATTGACCGCTTACGGTTGTAAGCTCAGTCAGGATTGTTGGGTAAAGT
>NZ_RAWR01000523.1:0-466 GCF_003986945.1 Corallococcus sp. AB018
CGGCAATCCAAGTCCAGGAAAAACCATAAAGTTCATTGGCAACTCGGTCAAAATCAACACCAGTGCGAGTAAGAAGAGAAAAATGAAAATTTGGGACTTCTAGAAGACTAAGAAACAATCGAAAAACATCGCCTGTGATGTCTAAAGATTGCTTCCTAACCCAAGTGCTAAATGATGAAGGAATTTCTTTGCGAATAGAGTGCATGTTACAATAGAAGTCACGAATAAGACTAAGATTTTGAGGCCTTAAGAACTTCAACACCTGATCACCCCCTAAGGAATCAAACAATGGACGAATAGGTAGCAACTCAAATGCACTAGGGAGGACATTTCTTTCAAGATGGACTTTCCTAGTGGCATAAAATTCCCTAAACAGTTTGGATTTCTCTTTGGATTCAAACTTGTCAGTGTTGAAATTGGGATGGGTAACGATAGTCTTACGACGTTTGGAAGGCTCACCCATGAC
>NZ_RAWR01000524.1:0-464 GCF_003986945.1 Corallococcus sp. AB018
CTAGTGAGCTCTCCCACAGAGGGGTTGTGATGCGACTGGATGTGCAACAGATCTGCAATTGACATCGGTTGACAATGCCTTTGGCTTAGCTTGACTGAAATGAGTTACAACATTTCCCACCGGCCAGGCATACAATTGATTGGTCTTACACATTGCGTTTTCTACATCCCCATTCTGGGTCAGATGCCAATTTGGGTGTAATCATCCAGATGAGAGAATCGAATATCCCGCTCCATTTCCAGTTCGTGCTTCGCACTTGGCTTGATACCTCGTTGCTTGGAGGATGAGAGAGCTTTCAGCCCTTTTGTTGACAGTTTCAGTTGTGCCCTTTCTGGCAGGGAGAGTGTCCTTCTTGGCAAGTATGGTGCCCTTTCTGGCAAAGGCATTGGCAACGGGGAAAAGACAAGAAGTCTGACTCAACTGTGCCCCTAGTTCATCATTTTGTCAAATTTTTTTGTTTCGGT
>NZ_RAWR01000052.1:0-46210 GCF_003986945.1 Corallococcus sp. AB018
GTGCAGGCCTCGTGGGGGCGGCTGGCCTCGGTGGCGAACAACGCAGAGCTGGGGCGCACGGAGCTCGTCCCCGTGGACGGCTGGCAGGGCCGGGGTGGGGGAGAGTTTCCCCGCGCGGAGACGCGTGTGTACGGCCGCTTCCAGGAGGTGGCGCGGCTGGTGGGTTGGGACGAGAACGCCACGCCGCTGTCTGGCACGCAGGTGCCGTTGGAAACGGTGCCACGAGGCCTGACGTTCGGCCGCGCCGTGGTGGTGCGGCAGGAGGGCGGCACGGCGCCGTCGCTGCTCACGCGAGTGCAGGGCACCGGAGAGGGCTTCGTCGCGCTGGTGGATCCGCTGCCTCCCGGCAGCACGGTGGACAACCTCATCCTCCACGCGAACGTCGTCCTGGTGGGGCACGGAGAGCGCAAGCCCGAGGAGGTGCTGGGCAGCGGAGACGCCACCCAGACCGGGCAGGCGTTCGTGCTGAAAGAGCGAGGCCTCTCGTTCGTCGCGGATTCCACGCGCGCGTCGGGCGTGCGCGCGGACCTGGAGGTGAAGGTGGCGGGCCGCCGCTGGCAGGCGGTGGAGAGCCTGCGCGAGTCGGGCCCCACGGACCCGCACTACACGGTGCGCCTGGTTCGCGAAGGGGAGCTGGCGGTCGTCTTCGGTGATGGGCGCAACGGCCGGCGGCTGCCGACGGGCGCGAACAACGTGCGGGTGGGCTTCCGCGCGGGCTCGGGGCTGCGAGGCAACCTGCCCGCGGGCAGCCTCGCGAAGCCGAGCCGGCCTCATGCGCTGGTGGAGGCGGTGGAGCAGCCGCTGCCCGCTTCGGGGGGCAACGACATGCAGGACGTGGAGGCGCTGCGCCGCACCGCGCCCGCCACGGTGCTGACGCTGGAGCGCGCGGTGTCGACGGAGGACTTCGCCAGCCTCGCCATGGGCCACAGCAGCGTCTGGCAGGCGCGCGCGCTGCTCAAGCGCAACCCCGGCTCCCGCATGGAGCTGGTGGAGGTGGTGGTGGTGCCCTCGGACGGTGGGGAGCTGGGGCCCCTGAAGCAGTCCCTGGCGGACTTCCTGCGCGCCCACGCGCTGCCGGGCGTGGAGGTGTCGCTCTCCCGCTACCTCAGCGAGCCGGTGACGCTCGACGTGGAGGTGGAGGTGGACACGCGGGCCTTCAACCCGGACGCGGTGGTGCAGGCGGTGCGGGCGGCGCTGCTGGACGCGCTGTCGCTGCGGCACCGGGGGCTGGGACAGGCGCTGTACCTCAGTGACGTCTACAAGGTGGTGGAGGCCGTGACGGGTGTGGAGAGTTCCATCTGTGTGATGGCCGGTGTGCCGGGGCTGCAGCGCAAGGACGCGCCGTCCGGCGCGCACGTCGTCTACCTGGCGCCGGAGGGGCAGGACCTGTCCGTGCGCTTCAAGGAGTACTCACTGTGAGCTCGGGAAGCGGGGGGACGGGGAGCGGGCTCGGCGCGCAGCTCTACGGGCTGCTGCCGGAGGTGTACCGCACGCGTGACAACGGAGACCTGCGCGACTACCTGGGGTCTTGCGGCGAGGTGCTGGACCTGGTCCGCGGGGTGATGGCCCAGCGGTTGGCGGATGCGTTCCCGGACCATCCGGACGCCCAGGGCTGGACGCTGCCGTATCTGGCGGAGCTCCTGGACGTGAAGCTGCTGTCGCCCGCGGAGCCGGAGCAGCGGCGTGAGCTGTCCCAGGCCGTGTCGCTGCGCCAGCGCAAGGGCACGCCCGGGTCGGTGGTCCAGGTCGCCCAGGACGTCGGCCAGTATGCGTGGGACACGGAGGACCCTCGGAACGAGCCCTCCGAGCCTGTCTACCTCCAGGAGGGCTGGAGGCGGGTGGCGGTGACGCCGCGCGTGGGACAGCCGTTGCTCCCGCCGGAGTCGCTCGGGGCCCTGCCACTTCCGGCGGGGGCGCCAGCGCGACGGCACCCGGCGCTGCCCGCGGCGACGGTGGACCTGCGGTACCTGTCCCGCAAGGTGGCGCTGCCGCCGCGTGGGGATGGTTCGTCGCTGCCGCCGTTGCAGGAGAACGTGCACGGCATCCCCGCGGCGCCCGGCCACTTCGACGACGTCTCCCGACGGACACCGGACCTGCGCCGGCCCTCCGCGCGGCAGGGACAGGTCCACCCCAAGCGCGTCGCGGTCTTCACGCTGCCCAGGGTGGGGTTCTTCCCTCCGGGCTGGGAGTTCGGAGACACGCGTCCGCTGCCAGTGCCCCCGGAGCCGTCGCGCGTGCTGCCCCGACGCCGTCAGGGGCCCCTGACGCCCGAGCCGGAGTCGGGCGACTACGTCCTCGAGAACCTCGTCCTCCCCGAGGGAGAGGACGTCATCGTCGGCAATCGGCCGCTGGTGATGCGCAACTGCGTCGTCCAGGGCAACGTGTACATCGACGCCTTCGATACCGCGCACGTCATCGAGGACTCCATCGTCACGGGGATGGTGACGAAGAACCTGGGGAACGAACTCGTCGTCCGCCGATCCGCCTTCGGCCGCCTCCAGCTGGAGGCGGGCACGCCGGACGTGGTCGGCGCGACGGTGGAGGACAGCCTCCTGGGTTCACTCGAGAGCACGGCGTTGATCACGTTGCTGAGCGTGACGGTGCTCGGCTCGATGGACGTGGCGCGGTGCTTCGCCAACGACTCGCTCTTCGCGGGCTCCGTCACTCCCCGCCCCGGGGTGGGCAACTGCTTCCGCTACTGCCGGCTGCCAGAGGCCACGCTGGGGGCGTACACCGTGGAGGGGCAGCCCGCGGAGGCGTACGCGTGTACGAGCGAGGTGCCCCGTTTCCGCGCCACCGTCTTCGGAGCACCCGGCGCTGGCGTGCTCGCGAGCGACAGCGGCGCGAGGCTGCTCGATGGCGCGGAGGATGGAGGGGAGCTGGGGGCCTACCGCCACCGTCGCTATGCGTTGCGCGACGAGGCGGTGCTCGCCCGGCTCCGTGAATCCCTGCCCGCGGGCATGAGCGCCATCCTGGTTCCCGACGAACGGCTCGGCCTGGCCCTGCCCGTCGTCACGCCTCCTTCCACCTGATTCCCGCTTCGACTCCAGCGGAGTTCCTCATCATGAAGACCCAGATTTCACGCGACTCCCACGACTCCTCCAAGGGCTACTCCGGCGTCTACCAGCAGCAGGGGCGGATGCTCACCGACGCGGACTGGAACGAGTTGGTGTCCATCATCAACGACCGCGTCACCAGCGCGCTGCGGGACGTGGTGGGCAGCGGCGGCCCCGCCACCGGCAAGCTGCTCATCTCCAACACGCTGCAGATGACGCCCGGCAGCGTCTACGCGGACGGGCTGATGGCCTCGCTGCCCGGCACGACGCCCTTCACCTACGCCACCCAGCCGGACTTCCCATTGGCGCCGGGGGCACCCGCGGTGGGCGAGAGCCTCTACGCGGACGTCTGGGAGCGGCCGGTGCTGTTCCTGGAGGACCCGAACCTCCAGGATCCGGGGCTGCACGGCGCGGACACGAGCACACGCACGCAGGTGATGCTGCAGATCAAGCGCTGCCCCGCGGGCCAGCAACCCACGGACCCGCTCGTCAACCCGGGGCGGGGCAACGCGCCGCTCACCCTGTCCCAGCGCGTGGCGGGCACGGGGCCCGCCGCCCAGTTCACGGGCAACTACCTCTTCCGGCTGGAGGTGCATGACGTGAAGGGCTCGCCCACGGCGCCCAGCGAGCTCACGTTGAAGTGGTCGAGCGAGAACGCGGCGGAGGCCTACGCGAACGGGCCTGGCGTGCCCCAGGACTACCAGGGCAACGACTGGCTCTACGAGTTCTACAACGCCGC
Organism: Corallococcus sp. AB018; assembly: GCF_003986945.1. Classification (NCBI taxonomy): domain Bacteria; kingdom Pseudomonadati; phylum Myxococcota; class Myxococcia; order Myxococcales; family Myxococcaceae; genus Corallococcus; species Corallococcus sp. AB018. The sequence continues at coordinate 3,796 of NZ_RAWR01000052.1, forward strand.
GACGGAGCGCCACCTGGGCGTGCACCTCGGCACGCCGCCGGCGGGGTTCCCCTCGCGCGGCCGGTTGGAGGCGGGCTACCCGGTCTCCGTGCCCGACGCGGCCACGTACCCGTTCGTCCGCAGGTGGGACGGCTGGTGCACGCTGACGCGCAACACCACGACGGGAGTGTGGACCTTCGCCAGCGGCGGGAGGGATCGCGGCGCGCCGCTGTCCACGGCCAATGCGCAGGGCGTGCATGGCCATGTGCGCATCGAGAGCGGCGTGCTGCACCTGGAGCTCCAGGACATGGCGCTCGCGCTCACCCTGACGGGAGGGGGCACCACCAGCCGTGCCTTCGTCGCCGGGGACTACTGGCTGGCGCCCGTGCGCGAACAGGATGCCGCGGGGGACCAGGTCCTGAGCGGCGCGCAGCCCGTGGGGCTCCTCCATCGCTACGTGAAGCTGGGCGTCATCGCGTCGGGCTCCTTCACGCCGGAGCGGACGCTGGGGTTCCCCTCGTTGACACGGCTGATGTCGCCGTCCGTGGGGGACTCGGGGGCGAACTACGTCGGCACGGAGGCGCACGCGGACGTGACGGGCACCACGGTGCAATCACAGCTCAGCTCGCTCATCCCCGTGTTGAACAAGGCGAACTCCGCGTCCAATGGTTCGGGCCTGATTGGCAGCGCGGCCATCACCGGTGCGCCGAAGAACCTGACGGCGGGCACGGTCCGGAGCCAGCTCACCCAGCTCGTCACCCACCTCAACACCCACGTGGCGTCGACCTCCACGGACCACGACGCGCGCTACTACCCGCGAACGGAAGCGAACGCGACCTTCGCATCCACGAGCCACCACCACGATGCGCGGTACCCCTCGATGCTCTACCAGTGGACGTTCACGCTGGAGCCCGACGAGTCGTGGGAGGCGGCGGTGCCCCTCTTCACCCAGCCGCCGCTCATCGCGATGGGACTGAAGCGTCAGATCCCTCAGGGAGACGAGGATGACATCTACTTCGCCTACAGCGGGCCAATCCACCCGCAAATCGAGGTGGAGCTCTATCCCGGGGGGAGCAGCTCCAATGAGCTGTACGTGAGGAACACCTCCGCCGAGACCGTCGAAGTGCAGCTCCGCATGTTCGACGTGCGGTAGGTCCCGGGTTCATCCCTGGGTACGCAGCAACGACTCCAGCTCCTGGCCTGAGAGCCCGGAGTGCGAGGCCAGGGCCTCCAGGAGGGCCGTGCGCGCCGGGCCCTCCTGCAGCCGGAGGAAGATGGGGGAGAGCTCTTCAATGGCCTTCTTCCGCTCGGAGGCGGAGGCGCCGCGCCCCTGGGGCAGGGCGATGGCGAGGAGGTAGTCGGTGAGAGGGCGCGCCTCGGAGAGCAGGCGGCGCATGGCCCCGGCTCCGGCGCGGAGGATGAACTCGTCCGGGTCCTCCTTGCCGGGGAGCTGCACCACGCGAGTCCTCGGGACGTAGAGCAGCAACAGGTCGCTGTTCTGCTGGATGCCTCGCCAGCCTCCGCGGTCTGGATCCAACATGACCACCAGCTCGCGGGCCCCCGCGGCGAGCAGCAAGTCGATCCGGGCCGTGCTCAGGGTGGTGGAGATGAGGCCGACGCTGTGGGGGAAGCCGGCCTGGTGCAGCAGCATGCAGTCGAAGCCTCCCTCGACGACGATGGCGGAGCCCTCGCCGCGGATGGCGTCGCGGGCGTGGGTCAGCCCGAAGAGCGTCGTGTTGCGGATGAAGATGGAGGAGTTCCGGGTCTCCAGGTACTTGACTCGTTGATGGGGAGGGAGGTCCCGTCCGATGAATGAGAGGGATTGTCCTTCCGGGGAGCAGAACGGGAGCATGACGCGCCGCTTGAAGTAGTCCGTGTGGCGGTCGCCCGCCCTCGGATGGCGCAACACGCCCGCACGCTCACCCGCGTCGAGGAGTTCCTCGCGTGCGAGTGTCTCCGCCAGCGCCGTCCCCGAGGCCGAGGCGTAGCCGAGACCAAAGGCCCGAGCACTCTCCAGCGTGACTCCGCGCGAGGCGATGTAATCCCTCGCGGCCTGTCCCTCCTCATCGTCCCAGAGACGCGATTGGAAATGGGTTGCGGCGAGGGTGACACACCGATGGAGTTCCTCTCGTTCCAGCCGAGCCGCCTGCTGGAAACCGTTCTCCTCGCCGCGCGTCTCGGTCTGGCTCATGGATGACAGGATAACGCGGGAATGGCGCTCACGCCCTCACCCGGTGGACGTACGCCCCGCTGGCAATGACAGCCGTGGAGCCTCGCCAGGTCCTCGCAGATACGAGGCATCCAGCTGATCCAGCCGGGGGCAGCCCAACAGCGTCAGCGTACGGTCAATCTCCTTGCGGAAGAGCTCCAGCGCGAGTTCCACGCCGGCCTGGCCATCGGCGGCCAACCCATACAGGTAGGGCCGGCCAATCATGCAGGCTCGCGCGCCCAGGGCGATTGCCTTCACCACATCCGAGCCACGACGAACGCCGCCATCCAGGATGACCTCCGCGCGCCCACCCACGGCGTCGACGATCTCGGGCAACACGTCGAGAGCGGCAGGCAGGCCATCCAGCTGCCGCCCACCGTGGTTGGAGACGACGAGGGCCTGGACTCCGCGCTCCACGGCGCGCCGGGCATCCTCGGCGCAACTGAGCCCCTTGAGCACCAGCGGACCGGGCCACAACTCCCGAAGCCACTCCAGATCCGCCCAGGTGACGGATGCATCGAACTGGCGCGAGGTATAGGCAGCCACGGAGACCGCATCCCGGCGCGTCAGCGCCTTGCTGTCCTCGAAGTTGCCAAAGGTGGCCCGTGGTGAGCGGGTCATCCGCAGCACCCAGCCCAGGTGCAGCAGGAGGTCAAAGGCATTGGCCACCGTGAGGCGCGGCGGCACCGTGAAGCCATTGCGCACGTCACGCTCGCGATTGCCCATGTCCGGGACATCCACCGTCACGCAAAGCGCCGTGTAGCCCGCGGCCTTCGCCCGTTCCACGAGCGAACGCGTGATTCCACGATCCTTCCAGATGTAGAGCTGAAACCACCCCGGTGCCGGAACCGCCGCGGCGACCTCTTCAATGGTGCACACCGACATGGTGCTCAGCGTGAAGAGGGCCCCCTTCTTCACGGCAGCCCGAGCCGCGAGGCGCTCCCCGCCCGGCGCGAGCAGACCCGCGAGGCCCACCGGCCCGAGGATCAACGGGAGCTCCAGCCGCTGCCCCAGCAGCGTCGTGGAGAGGTCCCGCGTGCTGACGTCCACCAGCGAGCGAGCCCGGAACGCATGGCGGCCAAAGGCTTCCCGGTTGGCGCGCACCGTGAACTCGTCGTCCGCGCCTCCCTCCACGAAATCGAAGAGGAAGCGTGGAATCCGGCGCCGCGCCCGCTGACGCAGATCCTCGATATTGGCTGTCTTGGGCATGTCCGTCTTCAGCCTCGTTAGGAGGGCTGGAGTTCAAGTCAACCATTCGTAATCCCCCAAAATCGCATTCCCCGCAAGGGCCTACCTTTCGTGGGTCGGGGTCGTTTATCGTCTCGCGGTGGCACGGGTGGTTTGCGTGCCTTGCTCCTGTCCGGGTCGCTCTCGCCATGCTCCTGCAAAACGCGCTTCACGCTTCGTTGACGGATCCGAGTCTGGAGGTCATGAACTTCCTGAACGAGATCGCGATCCGCTTTCCAGAGGCGATCTCGTTCGCTCCGGGGAGGCCGAACGAGCAGTTCTATGAAGCCGAAAAGCTCACCGTGTATCTCGACGCGTACTGCCGCTATCTGCGCGAGGAACGCGGGCTGACCGAGGCGCAGGTCAAGACGCAATTGTTTCAATACGGCCGGACCAATGGCCACATCCACGACCTGATCGCGCGGATGCTGGAGAAGGACGAGGGAATCCGGGCCGCGAAGGAGTCCATCGTCGTCACGGTCGGGTGCCAGGAGGGGATGTTCATCTCCTTGCGCGCGCTGTTTTCAGCGCCCACCGATGTGTTGCTGGTGGGAATGCCTTGTTACATCGGCATTACCGGCGCGGCCAAGCTCCTGGGAATCGAGATCGTCCCCGTGACGGAGCGCGAGGACGGGTTGGATCTGCAGGAGCTTGAAGACACGCTGAGCAGGCTCAAGGCGGAAGGCAAACAGCCCCGAGCGCTCTACCTCGTCGCGGACTTCGCCAATCCCTCTGGGAAGAGCCTCCCGGTGCCGGCACGCAAGCGTCTGCTGGAAATCGCCAGGGGCGCGGGGTTTCTCATCATCGAGGACAACCCCTACGGCTTCTTCTTCCGGGAGGGCCCCCGGAAGCCCACCCTCAAATCCATGGATGAGCACCAGCAGGTCATCTACCTGGGCTCGTTCTCGAAGTCCGCCTTCCCTGGCGTGCGGGTGGGCTACGCGGTGGCGGACCAGCGCGTCCTGGGCGCCACGGGGAAGCAGCACCTGTTGGCGGACGAGTTCTCGAAGATCAAGAGCATGCTGACCGTGAATACGCCCGCGCTCAGCCAGGCCATCATCGGCGGGATGCTGGTGATGAATGAGGGGGGACTCCTTGACGCGAACCGCGAGGCGATTCGCTTCTACAAGGAGAACATGGACGCCACCCTCGGTGCGCTGGAGCGTCACTTCCCGAGGAGCGAGGCCTGGGCGCGCGGCGTGACGTGGAACGTTCCCGAGGGCGGCTTCTTCCTGGTGATGAAGCTTCCCATCGAGGCCGATGAAGCCCTGCTCGAGCGGTCCGCGAAGCACCACCAGGTCATCTGGACGCCCATGCGGTATTTCTACCTGGGCTCGGGAGGAGAGACCGAGCTGCGGCTCTCCTGCAGCTATCTCACTCCCGCCGAGATTGAAGAGGGAATCTCCCGCCTGGCCAGGTTGATCCGTTCGGCGCTGGAGCAGCAGCCCGCCCGGGCGCTCTCCGTGGGGTGAGGTTGTAGCGGGCTCAGGCGGCCGCGAACTGCCGCTCCACCAGGCGGCGGTACAGGCCTTCCTGCTCCATGAGGGAGGCATGGCTGCCGCTCTGGACCACCTGCCCGCCTTCCAGCACCAGCACGCGGTCCGCGCCGAGCACCGTGGACAGGCGGTGGGCGATGATGAGCGTGGTGCGCCCGCGCATCAGCCGCTCCAGGGCGTCCTTCACCAGGTGCTCGCTCTCCGCGTCGAGTGCGCTGGTGGCCTCGTCCAGGACGAGCAGGCGCGGGTCCTTGAGGATGGCGCGGGCAATGGCCACGCGCTGCTTCTGGCCGCCGGAGAGCTGCACGCCGCGCTCGCCCACGGAGGTGCGGTAGCCGTCCGGGAAGCGGCAGACGAAGTCGTGCGCGTTGGCGGCGCGGGCGGCGGCCTCCACCTCGGCCTCCGTGGCGTCCAGCCGCCCGTAGCGGATGTTGTCGAAGATGGAGCCGGAGAAGAGCATGGGCTCCTGCGCCACCACGCCAATCTGCTGACGCAGCCACTCCGGGTCCACCGTGCGCAGGTCCCGCCCGTCCAGGAGGAGACTCCCTCCCTGCGGGTCATACATGCGCGCCAGCAGCCCGGCGATGGTGGACTTGCCCGCGCCCGAGGGGCCGACGATGGCCACCACCTCGCCGGGCTGGATGGCCAGGTTGAGGTCCTTCAGCACGGGCGCGTCCAGCCGCGTCGGGTAGGCGAAGCGCACGGACTGGAACTCGACGTGGCCCTGGAGGGGGTCGATGCGCTCACCGCCGGAGATGGGCATGCCGGGCTTGCGATCCAGCAAGTCGAAGACGCGCTCGGCGGAGCCGGAGGCCCGCATGAAGTCCGCCCACAGGTCCGTCAGCCCGCTCACCGACATGGAGACCAGCGTGGTGTAGACGAGGAAGGAGGTGAGGCTTCCAATGGACAGGTCGCCCCTCAGCATCAGCCGGCTGCCGTACCACAGCACGAGGGACCCGGCGATGAAGCCACCGAAGGTGCTGCCGCCGATGAAGAAGGCGGACAGCTGGGTGCGCCGGCGGGCCAGAGCGAGCGCCTTCGCCAGGGCGACGCTGTAGCGTCCCCCCTCGTGACGCTCGGCCGCGAAGGAGCGCACGGTGCGGATGCCGACGAAGATCTCCTCGGCCACCGCGTTGGACGCGGCGTGCTCGTCGTTCACGCGCCGGGAGGTCAACCGCATGCGCCGGCCATACACCATGGCCACCACCACCACCGGAGGCACCACGGTGAGCATCAGGAGCGTGAGCGTGGGCGAGGTGTAGAAGAGCAGCGCGACGCCGCCCAGCACCTGCGCCCCGCTGCGCAGCGCCATGGCGATGTTGCCGCTCACCGACTGCTGGAGCACCGCCGTGTCGGCGCCCAGCCGGGTGACCAGCTCGCCCGTCTTGCTGTTGTCGAAGAAGGCCACCTCCTGGGACACGAGGTGGGAGAAGAGCCGCTCGCGCAGCGCCTGCACGACGTTTTCGCCCGCGCTGGTGAAGAAGTAGTAGCGCAGCGCGTTCGCCACGGCCGTGACCGCGAAGATGACCGTCATCCAGAGCGTGGCCCGGTCGATGAGGGCCTGGTCCCGGGCGCCGAGCGCCTCGTCGATGATGAGGCGGATGGCCTGCGGGAAGAGCAGGGACAGCCCGCTGCCGATGAACAGGAAGAAGACGCCCGCGGAGAGCCTGCGCGCCTCGGGACGGGCAAGGCTCAGGATGCGGCGCGGAGTGACGGAGGACGCGGCAGGGGGCATGGGTCGGTCGGACGAGGAGGCGCGGTGGGCGTTTCTGGCCGGGTGCCGGAGTCACCGGAAGCGGTGGGGGCGGGGGACGCGGGCGGCGTCAGGCCGCCTGGGCCTGCCTGCGGCCGCGGGTTTCGAGCGCGAGCCGCTCGAGGGTGTCGATGGCCACGCTGTCCTTGCGCATGGCCTTCAGCTCCTCGGAGAGCTTCTGGACGCGCGCGTGGAGCACCTGGTCCTTCAGCAGGGCCTGGACGCGTTCGCGGATGGCCTCCGGCGTGGCCTCGCGCAGCGACAACTGGTAGGCGAGTCCCTGCTTCTCCAGCAGCTCCGCGTTGAGCGGCTGGTCGGCGAACAGGGGGATGATGAGCATGGGCACGCCGTGCCGCAGGGCCCGGCCCACCGCGCCCCAGCCCCCGTGCGTCACCAGCGCCGCGACGTGGGGGAAGACCTGCTCGTGGGGCAAGAAGGCTTCGGTGCGGATGTGGGGGCCCAGGTTGTCGGGCACGTCGCGGGCGCCGGCCGTGGTGGCCAGGACCGGCATCCCCGTGGGGTCCAGGGCCTTCAGCACCCGGCGCATCAGCCCTCCGTCCTGGCCCACGCTGGTGGTGCTGACCAGCACGGTGCCGGGCGCGATGGGGCCGAACGTCGCGGAGTTCTCCGCGGTCGCCCCGTCGAAGGCGATGGTGCCCGCGTAGAGCTGCTCGCCCCGCCGGGGGACTCCCGCCAGGATGTTCTCCGGCACCATGGCGAGGTGGAGCTCGCTGGAGCCCATGGTCTGGAACAGCTCGGCGTGCTTCGCGGCGCGCGGCGGCAGGCCGAGCTTCGCCCGCGTGCGCCGCAGGGGCAGGAACGCCTCCACCAGGGCGTGTGTCAGCCGGGGCATTCGCCGCGCGAGCCGGCCCGGGGGCGCGGTGCGCAGCAGCACCGGCAGCCCGTCCGCGTCGATGACGCTCCCCAGGTTGCCGGTGCTGATGGCGGGAATGCCCAGGCGCTCCGCCGCGTACCCCGCGCCGAAGGCGAAGTAGTCGTACACCACGCAGTCCACCTGCTCACGGCGCAGCAGGGGCTCCAGCTGGTGGCAGTAGTCCTCCGCGCTGCCCAGCACCGCGCGGCGGTAGCACGCGAACCAGTAGGCCCTGCGCAGCAGCAGCGAGACGCGCATCCAACCGGGAAGCGTCTCGCGGGCGGCCTCCATCCGGTCCATGATGCCCCGGTAGTCGCCGACCGGCACCAGCTCCGCCCCTGAGGCCTCCACCTCGGCGGGGACGGCCTCCTCGGTGAACACGAGCACCCGGTGCCCGCGAGCGACCAGGCTCTGGGCCAGGTCGAGCACGCGCGTCAGGTGGCCCTTCATCTGGCCCTTGCCGCCCGGTGTGACCATGAGGAAGGTGGCCCGGTCACCCTGCCGCGCGGGAGTCGTGGGGGTCTGCATGGGGGACCTCGGGGGAGGCGCCACGGCCCGGGTCACCCCGGGCGGGGCCGGGTTAGCGGAGGAAGTACTCGGCCTGTCCGTAGGGCATGCCCGCCGGAATGCCCTTCTCCGCGCAGTACGCGAGCAGCTTCCGGGACTCGACGAGCTGCGGGGAGTTCTCGTGGTAGCCCATCACCATGACGTGTCCCAGCCACGGCTCGCGGCCCATGGCGTAGATGTGGACCTGTCCGGGCTTGAGCCGCTGGACGATTTCGATGGCGCGCACGGCGTTGGAGCCGTTGAGCCTGCGCGACTGGTCCATCTTGCGCTGCATCGGCGCGGGCAGCAGCGGGCCGTACATCCAGCTCAGGGGCCCGCCCTCGGACTCCATGCCCAGCCACATCATGTCGATGTCGCCCACCTCGCGGTGGATGTGCTCGTACAGGTGGGGCTCCAGCGCGTTGGAGTCCGCCGCCATCAGCAGGGACTTGCCCTCCAGCTTGACGAGGTGGGCCAGCTTGGCCTGGATGTCCAGGTCGCCGTGCTCGCCGATGAAGGGCAGCCCGATGAGCTCGCCGTTGGGGAGCGGCAGGGACTCCAGCTCCGCCAGCGCCACCACGTTCTGGAAGCCCGCCTGCTTGAGCATCAGCTTGAGCGACGGGTCCGCCAGGCTGCCACCGCCGGCGGCCGGCACGACGAGGGTGCCGATGCGGTGCCGCAGCTGCAGCAGCGGCTCGAACATCAGGTGGTCCGCGTGGCCGTGGGTGATGAGGACGTAGTCGATCTTCTCCGGCAGGTCCGCGAAGGTGTAGCGCGGCAGGTCCGTGGGGAAGTCGTAGCTGACGACCGGGTCCGTGAGGATGCTGACGTGGCGTGACTCGATGAGCGCGCACGCGTGGCCGAAGTAGCGCACGCGCACCCCGTCCCCGTCGTACCGGGGCGCCGGACGCGGGGGCTCTTCCGTGAAGAAGGCGGCGAAGGTGTCCGCGTCCTTCTCCGCGATGCCCAGCGCCTCGCGCACGGGCGCCACCGGCGCCGGGGTGCGGCTCATGGCGAAGAGCCGGTCAAGGGCCTCGTGCCGGTAGGGCACCTTCACCTGGAGGCTGCCGTCCGCGGTGTCCAGGCGCGGCGTGCTGAAGACGTACGGGCGCTCGTCCCCGTGGATGAGCCGCATGGACAGGCTCTGCGAGGACTCGCGGTGGAAGGGGCTGCGGTAGAGCAGCGCCTCGAAGAAGCGCGGCGAGGCCCGGTTGTTCAGGTCGTACGTCAGCTCCACGTAGCCGCGCAGCAGGTCCGGCACGCGCGGGTACAGGTCCTCCAGCGAATATCCCTCCGCGGTGGCCAGCAGCTTGTCCAGCTCCAGCATGGCCTTCGCGTACTGGAGCGACAGCGCCTCGTCCTTCAGCGTGCGCTCCAGCAGCGCCTTCACGTCGCCCACCCGGTCCACGCCGAGGTTGAGGTAGGGGCCGCCGCGCAGCGCCGGGCTCTTCAGCGCCGCCACGTGGATGGCCGGGTTGGCCACGAAGGACTCCATGATCTTCACATGGAGGTTCGCCACGAACAGCGGCGCCGTCATGGGCGAGGCCAGGAACCACCACGCGTACCACTGGTTGTAGAGCGGCTCGGTGACGACGTTTTGTTTCAGGAACAATGCGGGCTGAGACATCCTTCAATCCTTGGTGGCGCACGCCCTGGTGAGCGCGCACGGTCCGGCGGCTCCCTCGGGTCACGACCTGGGTCGGCTGCGGGTCACTGCGTGCGCTGGGGCAGTTTGCCACAATCAGTGAAATTGTATAGGTGTCAGCCCAGCCATAATTGCATTCCGTGCATTGTGGGCTCTCTGTAAAAACTGCGGTGCAGCCGGGAAACATACATCTCTGAGGCTTGGTATGGGTGCAGGGCTTACCCCGCGTGGCGGCACGTTGGTGGAGTTGTTGTTGGGGCGGGCGGAGACGAAGCCCGACGAGCGCCTCTACACCTTCCTGGAAGAAGACGGCCCGGACGCGGAGCTGACGTATCGCGGGCTGGATGCGCGGGCGCGGCGTATCGCGGTGGCGCTCCAGGAGTCCACGCCCGCCGGTGAGCGCGCGGTGCTGCTGTATCCGCCGGGGCTGGAGTACGTGGCGGGCTTCTTCGGGTGTCTGTACGCGGGGGTGGTGGCGGTGCCGGCCTACCCGCCGGATCCGATGCGGCTGGAGCGGACGCTGCCGCGGCTGAGGGCCATCATCCAGGACGCGCAGGCGACGGTGGTGCTCACCACGTCCTTCGTTCTGTCGATGAAGGAGGCCCTCTTCGAGTTCGCGCCGGACCTGGCGGCGCTGCGCTGGGTGGCCACGGACGAACTGCCGGAAGGCGGGGAGGCAGGCTGGCGGGGCACGCAGGCGGATCCGGAGTCGCTGGCGTTCCTCCAGTACACCTCCGGCTCCACGGGCACGCCTCGCGGGGTGATGCTGAGCCACGGCAACCTGTTGCACAACCTGAGGCTCATCTCCGGGGCCTTCCAGGTGCGCGCCGACAGCGCGGGAGTCATCTGGCTGCCGCCGTACCACGACATGGGGCTCATCGGCGGCATCCTCCAGCCGCTGTACGCCGGCTTCGCGTGCACGCTGATGTCGCCGATGACGTTCCTCAAGAACCCCTTCCGGTGGCTGGAGGCGCTGTCGCGCACCCGGGGCACCATCAGCGGAGGGCCCAACTTCGCCTTCGACCTGTGCGTGCGGAAGGTGTCGGAGGAGCAGCGGCGCCAGCTGGACCTGAGCCGCTGGGAGGTGGCGTTCTGCGGCGCGGAGCCCATCCGCGCGGAGGCATTGGATCGCTTCGCGGAGGCGTTCGGGCCGAGCGGCTTCCGCCGGGAGGCGTTCTACACGTGCTACGGGCTGGCGGAAGGGACGCTCATCGCCTCCGGCGCGACGAAGGGCCACGTGCCGGTGCTGCGCACGCTGGACCGCAAGGCGCTGGAGCTGGGCCGGGCCGAGTCCCCGTCCGCGAGCACGGAGGCGCGCACGCTGGTGGGCTGCGGCAAGTCCCTGGAGGATCAGGAGCTGCGGGTGGTGCACCCGGAGCTGCGCGAGCCGTGTCCCCCGGGCGTGGTGGGGGAGGTCTGGGTGTCGGGACAGAGCGTCGCGCGCGGGTACTGGCGGCGGCCCGAGGAGTCCGAGGCGTCCTTCCAGGGGCGGCTGGCGGACGGGCGTGGTCCCTTCCTGCGCACCGGTGACCTGGGCTTCCTCGACGCGGACGGTGAGCTCTTCGTCACCGGCCGAATGAAGGACCTCATCATCCTGCGCGGGCGCAATCACTACCCGCAGGACCTGGAGCTGACCGCGGAGTCGAGCCACCCGGCGCTGCGGCCCGGCTGTGGCGCGGCCTTCGCCGTGGAGGTGGGCGGCCAGGAGCGGCTCGTCCTGGTCCAGGAGGTGGACCTGCGCCGCTACGCGAACCTGCGCCAGCAGTTCGAGGCGGGCGAGGTCGCCCTGGGCGCCATCCGTCAGCGGCTGGCCGAGGGGCACGAGGTGCGGCCCCACGCGGTGGTGCTCATCGAGCCGGGCAGTCTGTCGAAGACGTCCAGCGGCAAGGTGCAGCGCCGCGCCACCCGCGCGGCCTATCTGGAGGGTTCGCTGCGCGTCGTGCTGGCCTGGGAGGAGGAGGGTCCCCCGGAGGGCGGTCCTTCCGGTGGCGGTGCTTCCGGTGGTCCGTCGAGTGGGTCGTCGTCCGGGCCGTCCTCGCCACCGTCCTCCGGGTCGGGCGGCGGGACGGCGCGCGCCGAGGGCGGGGCCGGCGCTCCGAGCCGGCGGGAGGCGGTGGAGGCGTGGCTGGTCTCGCGGCTGGCGGCGCGGCTGCAGCTGCGCCCCGAGTCGCTCCGGCTCGACGAGCCCATCACCCGCCACGGGTTGGACTCGCTGGCCGCCGTCGAACTCGCGAACGACGTGGAGACCGGCCTGGGCGTGGCGCTGCCCATGGAGGTGCTCCTGCAGGGCCCCAGCCTGTCCGAGCTGGCCCGCCGCATCTGCGCGAAGCAGGAGGGGACCCACCGGGGCGCGCCCACCCGGACGTCGAGCGAGGACGCGGTGCCGCTGTCCTTCGCGCAGCAGCGCCTGTGGTTCCTCCACCAGCTGGAGCCGGGCAGCCCGCTGCATCACATCCCCGCGGCCGTGCGTCTCACCGGCGAGCTGGACGTGGCGGCCCTGTCGGGGGCCCTCGGTGCGCTGGTGCGGCGCCACGAAGCCCTGCGCACCACGGTGGACGAACGGGACGGCGTGCCTGTGCAGCGCGTCCTCGCCCACCTGGACGTGACGCCGCGGGTGGAGGACCTGACGGACGTGCCCGCGGCCCGGCGCGAGGCGGAGATGCACCGGCGCCTGCGGGAGGAGGCGTGCCGCCCTTTTGATCTGACGCACGGCCCGCTGCTGCGTGCGCTCCTGTTGCGCACCGGGGAGCGGGAGCACGTGCTGCTGCTGGTGGTGCACCACCTCGTGGCTGACGGCTGGTCCCTGGGCGTGCTCGTGCGCGAGGTGGGCGCGCTCTACGCCGCGCTTCGCGAGGGCCGGGACGCCGCGCTGCCGGCGCTCCCCGTGCGGTACGTGGACTACACGGTCTGGCATCGGGAGTGGCTGAAGGGCGACGTGCTGGAGTCCCAGCTCGCGTGGTGGCGCAAGCAGCTCGCGGGCGCGCCGCAGGTGCTGGAGCTGCTGGGGGACGCGCCCCGGCCGCCCGTGCAGTCCTACCGGGGCGCGAAGCGGCCCGTGCGTCTGTCCGCGGAGCTCACCCGGGCCGTGCGCGAGTTGGCCGTGCGGGAGGGTGTGACGCCCTTCATGGTGTTGCTGGCCGCCTTCCAGGCGGTGTTGCACCGGTACTCCGGTCAGGAGGACGTGTGCGTGGGCACGCCGGTGGCGGGCCGGACGCACGCGGAGCTGGAGGGGATGGTGGGCGTGTGCATCAACACGCTCGTGCTGCGCACGCGGGTGGAGGGACAGAAGTCCTTCCGGGATCTGCTGGCGCGCGTGCGTGAGGTGACCCTGGGCGCCTATGCGCACCAGGACGTGCCCTTCGAGCTGCTGGTGCAGGCCCTGCAGCCGGCGCGCTCGCGCAGCCACGCGCCGCTCTTCCAGGCCATGCTCATCCTGCAGCCGGCCTCGGCGGTGTCGCCCGCGCTGCCCGGCGTGGAGGCGCGCCTGGAGGACGTGGACACCGGCACGGCGCAGTACGACCTGACGCTGTCGCTGCACCAGGTCCAGGGCGCGCTGGAAGGGACGCTGGAGTACAGCACCGACCTCTTCCAGGCCTCCACCGCCGCGCGGCTGGTGTCGAACCTGGAGACGCTGCTGACGGGCGCCGTGGCGGAGCCCTCGCGGGCGGTTTCCCAGCTGTCGCTGCTGTCGGAGGATGAGCGGCGGCGGGTGCTGGGGGAGTGGAACGCCACGCGCCGGCCCTACGAGGAGGCAGGGCTCGCGGCGCTGCTGGAGGCGCAGGCGGCGCGCACGCCGGACGCGGTGGCGCTGGTGTGCGGCACGGAGCGCCTCACATACCGCGCGCTGCACCGCCGGGCGAACGCGCTGGCGTCGCGGCTGCGCGCGGAGGGCGTGGGGCCCGAGGTCGTCGTGGGCCTGTGCGTGCGCCGCTCGGTGGAGCTGGTGGTGGGGATGCTGGGCATCCTCAAGGCGGGAGGCGCATACCTGCCGCTGGACCCCAACTACCCGGCGGAGCGGCTGGCGTACATGCTGGAGGACTCGGGGGCGCGCCTGCTGCTGACGCAGGCGTCGCTGGCCGGGACGCTGGGCGCGGACGGAGTGCGCCCGGTCCTGGTGGACGCGCCGGATGCGCGCGGCGAGGCGTCCGAGCACGGGCCCGGCGACGGCGCGGGCCCGGAGCACCTGGGGTACGTGCTGTACACGTCGGGCAGCACGGGGCGCCCCAAGGGCGTGCAGGTGGTGCAGCGCAACGTGGCCAACTTCTTCGCCGGCATGGACGAGCGCGTGCCGGTGGGGCCCCGGCCGGTGTGGCTGGCCGTCACCAGCGTCTCCTTCGACATCTCCGTGCTGGAGCTGTTGTGGACGCTGGCGCGCGGGTTCCAGGTGGTGGTGCACGGGGACGAGGTGGGCGCGGCCTCGGTGCTGGCGGAGGTGCGCCAGCACGCGGTGACGCACCTGCAGGGCACGCCGTCGCTGGCGCGGGCGCTGCTGCTGGAGCCCGGAGCCGAGGAGGTGCTGGGCACGCTGCGCTGCCTGATGGTGGGCGGTGAGGCCCTTCCTCCGGCGCTGGCGGCATCGCTGGCGAGGCGGCTGCCCCGGCGGCTGCTCAACATGTATGGCCCGACGGAGACCACCGTCTGGTCCTCCACGCACACGGTGGGGGCGGCGGAGTCGCCGGTGCCGATTGGCCGGCCCCTGGCCAACACGGAGCTGTACGTGCTGGACGCGCACCTGCGCCCGGTACCGGGAGGCGTGGCGGGAGAGCTGTACATCGGCGGCGAGGGCGTGGTGCGCGGCTACCGCGGCCGCCCGGAGCTGTCGGCGGAGCGCTTCATTCCGGATCCGTTCAGCGGGAGGCCGGGGGCGCGGCTGTACCGGACGGGAGACCTGGCGCGGTGGAAGGCGGACGGGACGCTGGAGTTCCTCGGCCGCGTGGACTTCCAGGTGAAGGTGCGCGGCTTCCGCATCGAATTGGGCGAGGTGGAGGCCGTCCTCGCGCGGCACCCTGGCGTCCAGGCCGCGGTGGTGTCCGCCCGCGAGGAGGCGCCCGGGGACCGGAGGCTGGTGGCGTATGCCGTGCCCCGCCCGGGACACACGCTGGACGTCAGCTCGCTGCGCGAGCACCTGCGGCGCGGGCTGCCGGAGTACATGGTGCCCTCGGCCTTCGTGGTGCTTGCTGCGCTGCCGCTGACGCCCAACGGCAAGGTGGACCGCAAGGCGCTGCCCGCGCCGGAGGGCCGGGGGCTGGAGCCGCGCCGCGAGGCCTTCGTCGCGCCGCGCACGCCCATCGAGGAGCGGGTGGCGGGACTCTGGGCGCGCCTGCTGCAAGTGGAGCGGGTGGGCCTCCACGATGACTTCTTCGAGCTGGGCGGGCACTCGCTGCTGGCGGCCCGGCTGGTGGCCGCGGTGCGCGCGTCGTTCGGCGTGGAGGTGCCGCTGCGGGACGTGTTCTCGGCCCCGACAGTGGCTGGCCTGGCGGAGCGCCTCCAGGCCGCGGCGGGAGGCGGGCTGGCTTCGGCGCTGCCCCCCGTGCGGCCCGTGGCTCGCGGCGAGACGGCGCCGCTGTCGTTCGCGCAGCAGCGGCTGTGGTTCCTGGACCAGATGGAGCCGGGCAACCCGGCGTACAACGTCCCCGGCGCCGTGTGGCTCGACGGCGCCCTCGACGTGGCCGCCCTCGAAGAAGCGCTCCGCGAGGTGCTCCGGCGTCACGAGGCCCTTCGGACGCGCTTCCGCGAGCAGGAGGGAGGACCCGTCCAGGTCATCTCGCCCGTGCCGGCCGGCCCGCTGTTGGAGGTGGTGGAGGTCCAGGGCGGGGATGCGGCCGCGCTCGAGGACGAGGCCCTGCGGCGCTCCCGTGAGGAGGCCCGTCGTCCGTTCGAGCTCACGCGCGGGCCGTTGATGCGCGCCACGCTGCTGCGGCTCGGGGCGCATGAGCACGTGCTGCTGCTGACGCTCCACCACATCATCTCGGATGGCTGGTCGCTGCGGGTGCTGGTGCGCGAGGCGGTGCAGGCCTATGGGGCCCTCGTCGAGGGACGTGCCCCCGTGCTGCCACTGCTCCCGGTGCAGTACGCGGACCATGCGCTGTGGCAGCGGGAGTGGCTCCGGGGCGAGGTGCTGGACGCGCAGGTGGCCTGGTGGCGCGAGCACCTGGCGGGGGCGCCTCCCGTGCTGGACCTTCCCACCGACAGACCCCGCACGGCGGTGCAGGGCTTCCGCGGCGCGCTGCTGCCGGTCCAGTTGCCCCGGGAACTCTCCGGCGCGCTGAAGTCGCTGGCCCGTGCGGAGGGCGTCACGCCTTTCATGGTGCTGCTGGCGGGGCTCCAGGTGCTGCTGTCGCGGTACTCGGGACAGCAGGACGTGAGCGTGGGCACGCCGGTGGCGGGGCGCCACGGCGCGGAGGTGGAGGAGCTGATCGGCGTGTTCATCAACACGCTGGTGCTGCGCACGAAGCTGGAGGCCGAGGCGTCCTTCCGGACACTGCTGGGACAGGTGCGCGAGACGACCCTGGGCGCGTTCGCGCACCAGCAGGTGCCCTTCGAGCGGCTGGTGCAGGCGCTCCAGCCCGAGCGGCGGCTGGGGTACTCGCCGCTGTTCCAGGTGATGCTCATCCTCCAGCAGGACCTTCAGGCCGAGCTGAACCTGCCCGGGCTGAGCGCGCGCCTGCGCGACGTGGATGTCGGCACCTCCCGCTTCGACTTCACGCTCTCCCTCGCGGACACGGCGGAGGGATTCCAGGGGACGCTGGAATACAGCACGGACCTGTTCGAGGCGGCGACGGTGCAGCGGATGTTGGGGCACCTGCACGTGCTGCTGGAGGCTGCGGTCGCGGCGCCGGAGCGCAAGCTGTCCGAGGTGACGCTGCTGACGGAGGCGGAGCGTCAGCAGGTGCTGAAGGGATGGAACGCGACGGAGCAGGAGTACGCGCGCGAAAGCAGCATCGCGGAGGAGTTCGAGCGTCAGGTGGCGCAGCGGCCGGACGCGGTGGCGGTGGAGTGCGGAGAAGAGAAGCTGACGTACCGGCAGCTGGATGAGCGAGCCAACCAGCTGGCGCACTTGCTGAGAAGCAAGGGGGTTGGAGCCGAGGAACGGGTGGGGTTGTGCCTGGAGCGCTCGGTGGAGTTGGTGGTGGCGCTGGTGGGCATCGCGAAGTCCGGAGGCGCTTATGTGCCGCTGGAAGCGGACTACCCCCAGGCGCGGCTGGAGCAGATGGTGTCGGAGGTGAAGCCGCGGGTGGTGGTGACGCGGCGAGCGCTGGCGGAGAAGCTGCCGGTGCAGGGCGTGGAGTGCGTGCTGCTGGAGGAAGTGGCGGAGAAGCTGGCGCAGCAGCCGAAGCACGCGCCGAGGAGTGGAGTGGGTGGACGCAACCTGGGGTACATCGACTTCACCTCGGGAAGCACGGGCAAGCCGAAGGGCGTGTGCACGGAGCAGCGGGGCGTGCTGCGCACGGTGAAGGGGACGAAGTACGCGCACCTGGGGCCTGAAGAGACGCTGCTGCTGATTGCGCCGGTGTCGTTTGACGCTTCGACGCTGGAGGTGTGGGGCAGCCTGCTGAATGGGGCAAGGCTGGTGGTGTACCCGCCGGGCCCGGTGGGAGACGTGGAGGAGTTGAAGCGGGTGGTGAAGGGGAAGGGCGTCACGACGTTGCACCTGACTGCGGGACTCTTCGCGCAGGTGGTGGACGCGGACGTGGACGTGCTGCGGGGCCTCAAGCAGTTGCTGACGGGCGGAGACGTGGTGTCGGCGCCGCACGTGCGCCGGGTGGTGGAAGAGCTGAAGGTGCCGGTGACGGCGTGCTACGGCCCGACGGAGAACACGCTCTTCACCAGCTGCCACCGGATGACGGAAGCCAGTCAGGTGGGCGAAGTGGTAGCCATCGGGCAGCCGATTGGCAACACGCGCGTGTACGTGCTGGACGCGGCGCTGAATCCGGTACCGGTGGGAGTGGCCGGCGAGCTGTACGCGGCCGGAGAGGGCGTGGCACGAGGCTACCTGGGAAGCGCGGAGCTGACGGCGGAGCGCTTCGTGCCGGACCTGCACTCAGGCCTGGCCGGAGAGCGGATGTACCGGACGGGAGACCTGGCGCGGTGGCGCGCGGACGGGACGCTGGAGTTCCTGGGCCGAGCGGACACGCAGGTGAAGGTGCGTGGCTTCCGCATCGAGTTGGGCGAAGTGGAAGGAGCGCTGCGAGCGCACCCGGCGGTGAAGGAAGCGGTGGTGGTGGCCAAGGGCCAGGGCGCGGGTGACAAGCGCCTCGTCGCCTACGTCGTCGGTCATGGCCCCGAGCTTCTGGATGTAGGGGAGCTGCGCCGCGCGCTCCAGAGCCGGGTGCCGGAGTACATGGTCCCCGCGATCTTCGTGCCCCTGGAGGCGCTGCCGCTGACGTCGAACGGCAAGGTGGATCGCAAGACCCTGCCCGAGCCGGAAGGCGTCCGCCCGGAGCTGGCGCGTCAGTACGTGGCGCCGCGCACGGAGGTGGAGAAGACGCTGGCGGAGGTCTGGGCCCAGGTGCTGGGGCTGGACCGAGTGGGCGTGCAGGACAACTTCTTCGAGCTGGGCGGTGACTCCATCCTGAGCCTGCAGGTGGTGTCCCGCGCGAAGAGGACGGGCCTGGAGGTGACGCCGAAGCAGCTCTTCCAGAAGCAGACGGTGGAGGCGCTGGCGCAGGTGGTGAAGGCCGCGCAGGTGGTGGCCGCGCAGGGCCCGGTGGAAGGCCCGGTGGAGCTGACGCCTGTGCAGCAGGCGTTCTTCGAGCAGGAGCAGCGTCAGCCGCACCACTTCAACCAGTCGCTGCTGCTGGAGGTCTCGCGCGCGCTGGACGCGGCGGTGCTGGAGAAGGCGCTGAACGAGGTGGTGAAGCACCACGACGCGCTGCGGATGCGCTTCGAGCGGGTGGACGGTGAGTGGAAGCAGCGCAATGCGAGCGTGGAAGAAGCGGGCGCGCTGAAGCTGGAGCAGGTGGACCTGCGCGGGGCGCAGGACGTGGCCACGGAGCTGGAGCAGGTGGCGACGCGGGTGCAGGGCAGCCTGGAGCTGGAGAAGGGCCCGCTGGTGAAGGCGGTGCTCTTCGAGCTGGGAGAGAAGGGCCGGCGGCTGCTGGTGGTGGTGCACCACCTGGTGGTGGATGGCGTGTCGTGGCGGGTGGTGGTGGAGGACGTAGAGCGGGCGTGTGAGCAGGTGGAGCTTGGTCCGAAGAGCGCCTCGTACCAGCAGTGGGCGAGGAGGCTGAAGGAGTACGCGGGGCAGGTGGAAGGAGAGGTGGCGTACTGGGAAGCCCAGGGCGCCGCGCAGGTGTCGTCGCTGCCGGTGGACGAGGCAGGTGGCCGCAATGAGACGGGCCTGGAGGGAGAAGTCCGTCTGGAGTTGAGCCGTGAGGAGACGGCGGCGCTGCTGCGCGAGGTGCCCGGGGCGTACCGTGCGCGAGTGGACGAGGTGCTGCTGGCGGGACTGGTGGCGGCGCTGAAGAAGTGGAGAGGGCTGGAGCGGGTGAGGGTGGAGCTGGAAGGCCACGGGCGCGAGGAGGAAGTGGGGCTGGAGGTGTCGCGCACGGTGGGTTGGTTCACCAGCGTGTACCCGGTGGTGGTGGAGGCGCCGAAGGCGGAGGGCGCGGGCGCGTGGGTGAGGGCGGTGAAGGAGTTGGTGCGGCGGGTGCCCGGCAAGGGTTTGGGCTTCGGGCTGCTGAAGTACCTGGGCAGTGACGAGAGTCAGAAGAAGCTGCGCGCGCTGCCAAAGGCGGAAGTCGTCTTCAACTACCTGGGGCAGGTGGACGCGACGGCGGCGCAGTCGAAGTACTTCGCGCCGGCGAAGGAGAAGGCGGGCGAGGCGCAGGCGAAGGGCGAGAAGCGCGCGCACGTGCTGGGCGTCAACGGTCTGGTGGTAGGCGGCCGGCTGGAAGTGGCTATCGACTACGGCCGGGAGCTGCACCGGCGCGAGAGCGTGGAGGAACTGGCGCGGCACTACGCCCAGGAGTTGCGTCAGCTGCTGCGGCAGCGGACAGAGTCCGAAGCGGGACTGTGGACGCCGGTGGACTTCCCGCTGGTGAAGGCGAGCCCTCCGCAGTTGGAGAAGGTGCTGGGCCGGGGCGAGGGCGTGGAGGACGTCTATCCGCTCTCCCCGTTGCAGCAGGGCCTGCTCTTCCACTCGCTGCTGGAGGCGGGCAGTGGTGTCTACGTCGAGCAGCTCACCTGGGAGGTGCGCGGCGGACTCGACGTCTCGGCGTTCAGGAAGGCGTGGGAGACGGTGGTGGAGCGGCTGTCCATCCTGCGCACGCGCTTCCTCTGGGAAGGGCTGGAGGATCCGCTGCAGGTGGTGCAGCGCACGGTGCAGCTGCCGTGGGAGGAGCGTGACTGGAGCAGCCTCGGGCGCGAACAGCAGCGGAGCTCGCTGGACGAGTACCTGAAGGCGGACAGCCGCCGGGGCTTCGAGCTGGGCCAGTCGCCGCTGATGCGCATGGCGGTGATGAAGCTGGGCGAAGACGGCTGGCGCTTCGTCTGGAGCCACCACCACCTGTTGCTGGACGGCTGGAGCCTCGGCCTGGTGCTGGAGGAGCTGTTCGCCACCTACGAGTCGCTGGTGACGGGCGCGCAGGCGCGAAGCAGCGCTCGCTCCGCCTACCGCGAGTACATCGAGTGGCTCGGGAAGCAGGACACGAAGACGGCGGAGGCGTACTGGCGTGAGGCGCTGAAGGGCGTGAGCGCGTCGACGCGGCTGCCACTGGAAGCGCGTGGCTCGAAGAGCATCAAGGGCCAGCAGGAACTGCATGTGCAGCTGACGGAGGAAGAATCGTCGGCGGTGCAGGGCTTCGCGCAGCGGCAGCAGGTGACGGTGAACACCCTGGCGCAGGGCGCATGGGCGCTGGTGCTGGGACGGCACGCGGGCGAAGGCGAAGTCGTCTTCGGCGCCACAGTGGCGGGCCGTCCGACCGAACTGGACGGCGTCGAAGGCATGGTCGGCCTCTTCATCAACACGCTCCCGGTCCGGGTGAAGCTGCCAGGGGACGAGGTGGTGGCGGAGTGGCTGAAGGGGCTCCAGAAGCAGCAGGCCGAGCAGCGGCAGTTCGAGCACAGCGCGCTGGTGCAGGTGCAGGGCTGGACCGACGTGCCGCGCAGGCAGCCGCTCTTCGAGAGCCTGCTCGTCTTCGAGAACTACCCCATCGATGACTCCCTCAAGCGCAGGACGGCCCAACTGGACGTCCGGGACGTGTGGCTCGGGGAGCGGACGAACTATCCCCTCACGCTGTCGGTGATCCCGGGTTCCAAGCTGCGCTTGAGGCTGGCCTACGAAACCTCCCGCTTCGAGCAGCGCGGGATGGATGCGCTGCTGAGCCAGTGGAAGGTGGCGCTGCTCGGATTGGTGACGAGCGCCAGCAAGCGGCTGGAAGCGGCGCCACTGCTGACGGAGACGGAACGTCAGCAGGTGCTGAAGGGATGGAACGCGACGGCGCAGGAGTACGCGCGCGAAAGCAGCATCGCGGAGGAATTCGAGCGTCAGGTGGCGCAGCGGCCGGACGCGGTGGCGGTGGAGTGCGGAGAAGAGAAGCTGACGTATCGGCAGCTCGATGAGCGAGCCAACCAACTGGCGCACTTGCTGAGGAGCAAGGGAGTCGGAGCCGAGGAGCGGGTGGGGCTGTGCCTGGAGCGCTCGGTGGAGCTGGTGGTGGCGCTGGTGGGCATCGCGAAGTCCGGAGGCGCGTACGTGCCGCTGGAAGCGGACTACCCCCAGGCGCGGCTGGAGCAGATGGTGTCGGAGGTGAGGCCGCGAGTGGTGGTGACGCGGCGGGCGCTGGCGGAGAAGCTGCCGGTGCAGGGCGTGGAGTGCGTGCTGCTGGAGGAAATGGCGGAGACGCTTGCGCAGCAGCCGAAGCACGCGCCGAGGAGTGGAGTGGGTGGACGCAACCTGGCGTACATCGACTTCACCTCTGGAAGCACGGGCAAGCCGAAGGGCGTGTGCACGGAGCAGCGGGGCGTGCTGCGCACGGTGAAGGGGACGAAGTACGCGCACCTGGGCCCTGAAGAGACGCTGCTGCTGATTGCGCCGGTGTCGTTTGACGCCTCGACGCTGGAGGTATGGGGCAGCCTGCTGAATGGGGCGCGGCTGGTGGTGTACCCGCCGGGCCCGGTGGGAGACGTGGAGGAGTTGAAGCGGGTAGTGAAGGGGAAGGGCGTCACGACGCTGCACCTGACGGCGGGCCTCTTCGCGCAGGTGGTGGACGCGGATGTGGAAGTGCTGCGCGGCCTCAAGCAGTTGCTGACGGGCGGAGACGTGGTGTCGGCGCCGCACGTGCGTCGGGTGGTGGAAGAGCTGAAGGTGCCGGTGACGGCGTGCTACGGCCCGACGGAGAACACGCTCTTCACCAGTTGCCACCGGATGACGGAAGGCAGTCAGGTGGGTGAGGTGGTGGCCATCGGCCAGCCGATTGGTAACACGCGCGTGTACGTGCTGGACGCGGCGCTGAGTCCGGTGCCGGTGGGAGTGGCCGGAGAGCTGTACGCAGCCGGAGAGGGCGTGGCGCGCGGCTACCTGGGAAGCGCGGAGCTGACGGCGGAGCGCTTCATCCCGGACGTGCACGGAGGCGTGGCCGGGGAGCGGATGTACCGGACGGGAGACCTGGCGCGGTGGCGTGCGGACGGGACGCTGGAGTTCCTGGGCCGAGCGGACACGCAGGTGAAGGTGCGTGGCTTCCGCATCGAGTTGGGCGAAGTGGAAGGAGCGCTGCGAGCGCACCCGGCGGTGAAGGAAGCGGTGGTGGTGGCCAAGGGCCAGGGCGCGGGCGACAAGCGTCTCGTCGCCTACGTCGTCGGCCATGGCCCCGATTCGCTCGACGTGGGTGAGCTGCGTCGCGCACTCAAGAGCCGACTGCCCGAGTACATGGTGCCGTCGGCGTTCGTGCCGCTGGAGGCGCTGCCGCTGACGTCCAACGGCAAGGTGGACCGCAAGGCCCTGCCCGATGTCTCCGGGGCACGGCCCGCGTCCGAGCACCCCTATGTCGAGCCACGCAGTGACGTGGAGCAGAAGCTGGCGCTCATCCTCGCCGAGATCCTCGGTGTGGCGCGCGTCGGCATCCACGACGATTTCTTCGAGCTGGGAGGCCACTCCCTGCTCGCGACCCGAACCATTTCCCGCATTCGCAGCGAGCTCGGAGTCGAGCTGCCGCTGAGTGCGCTTTTCGAGAACCCGAGCATCGCCCGGCTCTCCGTCCACCTGGTGCAGGCCCAGTCCACCCAGGCGGATCAGGCGGAGCTGGAGCAACTGCTGGCCCTGCTGGAGCAGGACACCAGCGACGACATCGACGCCCTGCTTGCATCAGGGCAACTGGCTTCAGGCGAGGAATGACATCCCCATGAGCGACATCAACAAGCGTATCGCAGCCCTCTCGCCCGAGAAGCAGGCCCAGCTGCTCCGTCAACTCCGCAAGAAGGACACCCAGTCGGCCCGTCCGGCCATCACCGCGCGCCCGCGCACGGGTGACTCGGCGCCGCTGTCCTTCGCCCAGCAGCGCCTCTGGTTCCTGGACCGGATGGAGCCGGGCACGCCCACGTACAACATGCCGGCGGCCGTGAAGCTCGAGGGCTCGCTCGACGTGGCCGCGCTGGAGCAGTGCTTCGCGGAGCTGCTCCGTCGTCACGAGTCGCTGCGGACCATCTTCCGCGACGAGGAGGGCCATGCGGTCCAGGTCATCTCGCCGCCGCGCCCGTGCCCGGTGGCCCTGCATGACCTGACGTCGCTGCCCGAGTCCACGCGCGAGCAGGAGGCGCTGCGGCTGACGCGAGAGGAACAGCAGAAGCCCTTCGACCTCACCCGCGGTCCGCTGCTGCGGGCCACGCTGCTGCGGCTGGGCAAGCACGAGCACGTGCTGCTCCTGACGATGCACCACATCGTCTCGGACGGCTGGTCCATGGACGTGTTGGTGCGGGAGATGGGGCTGCTGTACGGGGCCTTGTCACGCGCTGAGGCCCCGCGGCTGCCCGAGGCGCCGGTGCAGTACGCCGACTACGCGCTGTGGCAGCGGGAGTGGCTCCAGGGGCCGGTGCTGGAGAATCAGCTCAAGTGGTGGCGCGAGCAGCTCGCCGACGTGACTCCGGTGCTGGAGCTGCCGACGGACAGGCCGCGTCCCTCGGTGCAGAGCTTCCGGGGCGCGAGCCGCGAGTCCCTGCTGCCGCGCGCCCTGTACGAGCAGTTGAAGGCGCTGGGGCAGGCGCAGGCGATGTCGCCCTTCATGGTGCTGCTGACCGCGTGGCAGACCCTGTTGTCGCGCTACTCGGGGCAGGAGGACATCTGCGTCGGAACGCCCATCTCCGGCCGGCATCAGTCCGAGCTGGAAGGGCTCATCGGCTTCTTCGTCAACACGCTGGTGGTGCGCACCCGGATCTCCCCCGAGGCGAGCTTCCAGGAGCTGCTGGGCCGCGTGAAGGCCTCGACCGTGGGCGCGTACGCGCACCAGGACGTGCCCTTCGAGAAGCTCGTGGAGGACCTGAAGCCCGCCCGCAACCTGAGCTACTCACCGCTCTTCCAGGTGATGATGAACCTGGAGCAGGCGAAGCCTCCTCGGCTGGAGCTCCCGGGGCTCACGCTGACGCCGATGCCGCAGGCGGATCAGGTCGCGAAGTTCGACCTCGAGCTGCTCTTCAAGGAAGAGCCCGAGGGACTGCGCGCCGTGCTGGTCTACAGCACGGACCTGTTCGATGCGGCCACGGCGCAGCGGATGTTGGGGCACCTGCGCGTGCTGCTGGAGTCCGCCGCGGCCCACCCCGAGCGTTCGCTCTCCGAGGTGACGCTGCTGACGGAGGCGGAGCGTCAGCAGGTGCTGAAGGGCTGGAACGCGACGGAGCAGGAGTACGCGCGCGAAAGCAGCATCGCGGAGGAGTTCTCGCGTCAGGTGGCGCAGCGGCCGGACGCAGTGGCGGTGGAGTGCGGGGAGGAGAAGCTGACGTACGGGCAGCTGGATGAGAAGGCGAACCAGCTGGCGCACTTGCTGAGGAGTAAGGGAGTCGGAGCCGAGGAGCGGGTGGGGCTGTGCCTGGAGCGCTCGGTGGAGTTGGTGGTGGCGCTGGTGGGCATCGCGAAGTCCGGAGGCGCGTACGTGCCTTTGGAAGCGGACTACCCCCAGGCGCGGCTGGAGCAGATGGTGGGCGAGGTGAAGCCGCGGGTGGTGGTGACGCGGCGAGCGCTGGCGGAGAAGCTGCCGGTGCAGGGCGTGGAGTGCGTGCTGCTGGAGGAAGTGCAGACGCAACTGGCACAGCAGCCGAAGCACGCGCCGAAGAGTGGAGTGGGTGGACGCAACCTGGCGTACATCGACTTCACGTCGGGAAGCACGGGCAAGCCCAAAGGCGTGTGCACGGAGCAGCGGGGCGTGCTGCGCACGGTGAAGGGGACGAAGTACGCGCAGCTGGGGCCTGAAGAGACGCTGCTGCTGATTGCCCCGGTGTCGTTTGACGCCTCGACGCTGGAGGTATGGGGCAGCCTGCTGAATGGGGCGCGGCTGGTGGTGTACCCGCCGGGGCCGGTGGGAGACGTGGAAGAGTTGAAGCGGGTGGTGAAGGGGAAGGGCGTGACGACGCTGCACCTGACGGCGGGCCTCTTCGCGCAGGTGGTGGACGCGGACGTGGAGGTGCTGCGCGGCCTCAAGCAGTTGCTGACGGGCGGAGACGTGGTGTCGGCGCCGCATGTGCGTCGGGTGGTGGAGGAGCTGAAGGTGCCGGTGACGGCGTGCTACGGCCCGACGGAGAACACGCTCTTCACCAGCTGCCACCGGATGACGGAAGGCAGCCAGGTGGGCGAAGTGGTGGCCATCGGCCATCCGATTGGCAACACGCGCGTGTACGTGCTGGACGCGGCGCTGAACCCGGTGCCGGTGGGCGTGGCCGGAGAGCTGTACGCGGCCGGCGAGGGCGTGGCGCGAGGCTACCTGGGAAGCGCGGAGCTGACGGCGGAGCGCTTCGTACCGGACGTGCACGGAGGCCTGTCCGGAGAGCGGATGTACCGGACGGGAGACCTGGCGCGGTGGCGTGCGGACGGGACGCTGGAGTTCCTGGGCCGAGCGGACACGCAGGTGAAGGTGAGAGGCTTCCGAATCGAGCTGGGCGAAGTGGAAGGAGCGCTGCGAGCGCACCCTGCGGTGAAGGAAGCGGTGGTGGTGGCCAAGGGCCAGGGCGCGGGCGACAAGCGCCTCATCGCCTACGTGGTGCCGAAGGCGGAAG
Organism: Corallococcus sp. AB018; assembly: GCF_003986945.1. Classification (NCBI taxonomy): domain Bacteria; kingdom Pseudomonadati; phylum Myxococcota; class Myxococcia; order Myxococcales; family Myxococcaceae; genus Corallococcus; species Corallococcus sp. AB018. Next base: position 29,722 of record NZ_RAWR01000052.1, read on the forward strand.
GGTGGCCTGGAGTCTCCGGGCTGCGGGAGCACGTCAAGGCGAAGCTCCCCGAGTACATGGTGCCCTCGGCGTTCGTGGCGCTGGAGACGCTGCCGCTGACGTCGAACGGCAAGGTGGATCGCAAGGCCCTGCCCGAGCCGGAGAGCGTCCGCCCGGAGCTCGCGCGTCAGTATGTGGCGCCGCGCACGGAGGTGGAGACGACGCTGGCGGAGGTCTGGGCGCAGGTGCTTGGCCTGAATCGCGTGGGTGTGCAGGACAACTTCTTCGAGCTGGGCGGTGACTCCATCCTGAGCCTGCAGGTGGTGGCTCGGGCTCGGAGGGCCGGTCTGGAGATCTCTCCGAGGCAGCTCTTCCAGAAGCAGACGGTGGAGGAACTGGCGCAGGTCGCGAAGGTCGCCCTGGAGGCCGGAGAGCAGAAGCCGGTGGAAGGCGCGGTGGAGCTGACGCCCGTGCAGCAGGCCTTCTTCGCGCAGGAGCGCAATCAGGCGCACCACTTCAACCAGTCGCTGTTGCTGGACGTCGCGGGAGAAGTCGAAGCCGCGGTGCTGGAGAAGGCGCTGAACGAGGTGGTGAAGCACCACGACGCGCTGCGAATGCGCTTCGAGCGGGTGGGCGGCGCGTGGAAGCAGCACAACGCGAGCGTGGAAGAAGCCGGCGCGCTGAAGCTGGAGCAGGTGGACCTGCGCGGGGCGCAGGACATAGCCGCGCAACTGGAGCAGGTGGCGACGCAGGTGCAGGGCAGCCTGGAGCTGGAGAAGGGCCCGCTGGTGAAGGCGGTGCTCTTCGAGCTGGGAGAGAAGGGCCGGCGGCTGCTGGTGGTGGTGCACCACCTGGTGGTGGATGGGGTGTCGTGGCGGGTGGTGGTGGAGGACGTGGAGCGGGCGTGCGAGCAGGTGGCGAGGGGCGAGGCGGTGGAGCTGGGTCCGAAGAGCGCCTCGTACCAGCAGTGGGCGAGGAGGCTGAAGGAGTACGCGGGGCAGGTGGAAGGGGAGGTGGCGTACTGGGAATCCCAGGGCGCCGCGCAGGTGCCGTCGCTGCCGGTGGACGAAGCGGGCGGGAAGAATGAGACGGGCTTGGAGGGAGAAGTCCGTCTGGAGTTGAGCCGCGAGGAGACGGCGGCGCTGCTGCGCGAGGTACCCGGGGCGTACCGGGCGCGAGTGGATGAGGTGCTGCTGGCGGGCCTGGCGGCGGCGCTGAAGAAGTGGAGAGGGTTGGAGCGGGTACGGGTGGAGCTGGAAGGCCACGGGCGCGAAGAGGAAGTGGGGCTGGAGGTGTCGCGCACGGTGGGTTGGTTCACCAGCGTGTACCCGGTGGTGGTGGAAGCGCCGAAGGCGGAAGGCGCGGGCGCGTGGGTGAGGGCGGTGAAGGAGTCGGTGCGGCGGGTGCCCGGCAAGGGCCTGGGCTTCGGGCTGCTGAAGTACCTGGGCGCGGAAGAGTCGCGGCGGACGCTGGCGGCACTGCCGAAGGCGGAAGTCGTCTTCAACTACCTGGGTCAGTTGGACGCGGCGGCCGCGCAGTCGAAGTACTTCGCGCAAGCGAAGGAGCGTGCGGGCGAGGCGCACGCGAAGGGCGAGAAGCGCGCGCACGTGCTGGGCGTCAACGGGTTGGTGGTGGGCGGCCGATTGGAAGTGGCCATTGAATACGGCCGGGAGCTGCACCGCCGCGAGAGCGTCGAGGAGCTGGCCCGGGAGTACGAGCGGCAGCTGAAGAAGCTGCTGAACGAGTTGCGGGAACCGGACGCCGGGGTGTGGACGGCGGTGGACTTCCCGCTGGTGAAGGCGAGCCCTCCGCAGTTGGAGAAGGTGCTGGGCCGGGGCGAGGGCGTGGAGGACGTCTATCCGCTCTCTCCGTTGCAGCAGGGTTTGCTCTTCCACTCGCTGCTGGAAGGCGGCAGCGGTGTGTACGTGGAGCAGCTCGCGTGGGAGGTGCGCGGCGGGCTGAAGGTGGAGGCGCTGAAGCAGGCGTGGCAGACGGTGGTGGAGCGGCTGTCCATCCTGCGCACGCGCTTCCTCTGGGAAGGGCTGGAGGAGCCGCTGCAGGTGGTGCAACGCACGGTGCAGTTGCCGTGGGAAGAGCGTGACTGGAGCAGCCTGGGTCGCGAGGCGCAGCAGCACGCGCTGGACGAGTACCTGAAGGAAGACGCCCGCCAGGGCTTCGAGCTGGGCCAGGCGCCGCTGATGCGCATGGCGGTGATGAAGCTGGGCGAGGAGGGGTGGCGGTGCGTGTGGAGCCACCACCACCTGCTGCTGGACGGGTGGAGCCTCGGTCTGGTGCTGGACGAGGTCTTCACGACGTACGAGGCGCTCGTCACGGGTGGCGAGCTCCGCGGTCAGGTGCGGGCGGCGTATCGCGAGTACATCGCATGGCTTGCGAAGCAGGACACGAAGAAGGCGGAGGCGTACTGGCGTGAGGCGCTGAAGGGCGTGAGCGCGCCGACGCGGCTGCCGCTGGAAGCGCGTGGGGCGAAGGATGGCTCCCATGCCCAGGATGAGCTGGTGCTGCAGCTGACGGAGGAGGAGACGTCGGCGGTGCAGGGCTTCGCGCAGCGGCAGCAGCTGACGGTGAACACGCTGGCGCAGGGCGCCTGGGCATTGGTGCTGGGACGGCATGCGGGCGAAGGCGAAGTCGTCTTCGGCGCCACGGTGGCGGGCCGCCCGGCCGAGCTCGACGGTGTCGAAGGCATGGTCGGCCTCTTCATCAACACCCTCCCGGTCCGGGTGAAGCTCGGTGGCGGCGAGTGGGTGGAGTCGTGGCTCAAGGCCCAGCAGGAGCAGCAGGCGGAGCAGCGGCAGTATGAGCAGAGCCCGCTGGTGCGCGTGCAGGGCTGGAGCGAGGTGCCGCGCGGACAGGCCCTGTTCGAGAGCCTGCTCGTCTTCGAGAACTACCCCATTGATTCGTCGTTGAAGGGCCGTGCCAATCGCTGGGAGGTCGGAGACGTCCGCGTGAAGGAGCGGACGAACTACGCGCTCACGCTGTCGGTGATTCCTGACAGGCAGCTGCGGCTGATGCTCGCCTATGACGTGTCGCGCTTCGAGGCACGCGGCATGGACGCGCTGCTGAAGCAGTGGAAGGTGGCGCTGCTGGGGCTGGTGGCCAGCGCCGGCAAGCGGTTGGCGGACGTATCGCTGCTGACGCAGGCGGAGCGTCAGCAGGTACTGGAGACGTGGAGCGGCACCCGCGTGGCCTTCCCGGAAGCCACCACCGTCGCCTCTCTGTTCGAGGCGCAGGTAGACCGGGCGCCGGACGCGGTGGCGGTGGAGTTCGAGGGACAGCGGCTGACCTACCGGGAGCTGGACGTGCGAGCCAACCAACTCGCGCGGGCGCTGCACCGGCTGGGCGTGGGCCCGGAGGTCCGGGTCGGACTGTGCCTGGAGCGCTCGCTGGATGTGGCGGTGGCGCTGCTCGGCGTCCTCAAGGCGGGCGGGGCCTACCTGCCCCTGGATCCGATGCTGCCTCGCGAGCGGCTCGCCTTCATGCTGAGCGATAGCGGCGCCGAGGTTCTGCTCACCCAGGGCTCACTGCGGGAACGCCTGCCGGAGACCTCGGCTCGCACGCTCTGCCTGGACGAGGCGCGTGAAGCGCTCCTGCGCGAGAGCGGGGAGCGCGTCCCCCGCGGTGCGGGCCCCGGCAACCTCGCGTACATCATCTACACCTCCGGCAGCACCGGGACCCCCAAGGGCACCGCCATCGAGCACCGGAGTGTGGCCAACCTCGTGACCCACGAGGCGGTGGCGTACGGCATCGGGCCGGGCAGCCGCGTGCTGCAGTTCGCCAACCTGAGCTTCGACCTCTCGGTGGAGGAGATCTTCACCACGCTGACCTCGGGGGCCACGCTGGTGCTGGCGCCCGCGGAGCGGCTGTTGCCGGGCGACACGCTGTCCTCGTTGCTGCGGGACGCGAACATCACGGTGCTCAGCCTCACGCCGGCGGCGCTCGCCGTCACGCCGTCCGAGGGGCTGCCCGCGCTTCGCACCGTCATCTCGGGCGGTGAAGCGCTCCCGGCCGAGGTGGTGACGCGCTGGGCCCCCGGCCGGCGCTTCGTCAACTCGTACGGGCCCACGGAAGCCACCGTGGTGGCCACGCTCACGGATTGCGTGGCCGACGGCCGCACGCCGTCCATTGGCCGGCCGCTGGCCAACGTGCGGACCTATGTGCTCGACGCGCGCGGCGGCCTGGTCGCCCTGGGCGTCGCGGGCGAGCTGTACCTGGGAGGCGTCGGTGTGGCTCGGGGCTATCCCGGCCGTCCGGAGCTGACGGCGGAGCGCTTCGTGCCGGACGCGTTCGGCGGCGAGCCGGGTGCCCGGCTGTACCGCACGGGTGACGTCGCGCGCTGGCGCGAGGACGGCAGCCTGGAGTTCGTGGGCCGCGCGGACACGCAGGTGAAGGTGCGTGGCTTCCGCATCGAGCTGGGCGAAGTGGAAGGGGCGCTGCGAGCGCACCCGGCGGTGAAGGACGCGGTGGTGATGGCCAGGGGCCAGGGCGCGGGTGACAAGCGCCTCGTCGCCTATGTCGTGGGCCACGGCCCGGCGGCGGTGGACACGAACGAGCTGCGTCAGGCGCTCAAGACCCGGCTGCCCGAGTACATGGTGCCCTCGGCGTTCGTGGCGCTGGAGACGCTGCCGCTGACGTCGAACGGCAAGGTGGACCGCAAGGCCCTGCCCGAGCCGGAAGGCATTCGTCCGGAGCTGGCGCGTCAGTACGTGGCGCCGCGCACGGAGATGGAGAAGACGCTGGCGGAGGTCTGGGCGCAGGTGCTCGGCCTGAATCGCGTGGGCGTGCAGGACAACTTCTTCGAGCTGGGCGGTGACTCCATCCTGAGCCTGCAGGTGGTGTCCCGCGTGAGAAGGGCGGGCCTGGAGGTGACGCCGAAGCAGCTCTTCCAGAAGCAGACGGTGGAAGAGCTGGCGCAGGTGGTGAAGGCCGCGCAGGCGGTGGCGGATCAGGGACCTGTCGAAGGCCCGGTGGAGCTGACCGCCATCCAGAAGAGCTTCCTGGAAGAGGCCTGGATGAAGCCGAGCCACAGCAACCAGTCGCTGCTGCTGGAGGTCTCGCGCGCGCTGGACGCGGCGGTGCTGGAGAAGGCGCTGGGCGCGGTGGTGAAGCACCACGACGCGCTGCGGATGCGCTTCGAGCGAGTGGACGGCGAGTGGAAGCAGCGCAACGCGAGCGTGGAAGAAGCGGGCGCGCTGAAGCTGGAGCAGGTGGACCTGCGCGGGGCGCAGGACGTGGCCACGGAGCTGGAGCAGGTGGCGACGCAGGTGCAGGGCAGCCTGGACTTGGAGAAGGGCCCGCTGGTGAAGGCGGTGCTCTTCGAGCTGGGAGAGAAGGGCCGGCGGCTGCTGGTGGTGGTGCACCACCTGGTGGTGGATGGGGTGTCGTGGCGGGTGATGGTGGAGGACGTGGAGCGGGCGTGCGAGCAGGTGGAGTTGGGGCCGAAGAGCGCCTCGTACCAGCAGTGGGCCAAGAGGCTGAAGGAGTACGCGGGGCAGGTGGAAGGGGAGGTGGCGTACTGGGAAGCCCAGGGCGCCGCAGAGGTGCCGTCACTGCCGGTGGACGAGGCAGGTGGCCGCAATGAGACGGGCTTGGAGGGAGAAGTCCGTCTGGAGTTGAGCCGCGAGGAGACGGCGGCGCTGCTGCGCGAGGTGCCTGGTGCGTACCGGGCGCGAGTGGACGAGGTGCTGCTGGCGGGACTGGCGGCGGCGCTGAAGAAGTGGAGAGGGCTGGAGCGGGTACGGGTGGAGCTGGAAGGCCACGGGCGCGAGGAGGAAGTGGGGCTGGAGGTGTCGCGCACGGTGGGCTGGTTCACCAGCGTGTACCCGGTGGTGGTGGAAGCGCCGAAGGCGGAGGGCGCGGGCGCATGGGTGCGCGCGGTGAAGGAGTCGGTGCGGCGGGTGCCCGGCAAGGGCCTGGGCTTCGGGCTGCTGAAGTACCTGGGCGCGGAAGAGTCGAGGCGGAAGCTGCGCGCACTGCCGAAGGCGGAAGTCGTCTTCAACTACCTGGGACAGGTAGATGCGACGGCGGCGCAGTCGAAGTACTTCGCGCCGGCGAAGGAAAAGTCGGGCGAGGCGCAGGCGAAGGGTGAGAAGCGCGCGCACGTGCTGGGCGTCAACGGGTTGGTGGTGGGCGGCCGGTTGGAAGTGGCCATCGACTACGGCCGGGAGCTGCACCGCCGCGAGAGCGTCGAGGAGTTGGCGCGGCACTACGCCCAGGAGTTGCGTCAGTTGCTGCGGCAGCGGACGGAGCCCGAAGCAGGGCTGTGGACGGCGGTGGACTTCCCGCTGGTGAAGGCGAGCCCCCAGCAGTTGGAGAAGGTGCTGGGCCGGGGCGAGGGCGTGGAGGACGTCTATCCACTCTCTCCGTTGCAGCAGGGCCTGCTCTTCCACTCGTTGCTGGAAGGCGGCAGCGGTGTGTACGTGGAGCAGCTCGCGTGGGAGGTGCGCGGCGGGCTGAAGGTGGAGGCACTGAAGCAGGCGTGGCAGACGGTGGTGGAGCGGCTGTCCATCCTGCGCACGCGCTTCCTCTGGGAGGGTCTGGAGGAGCCGCTGCAGGTGGTGCAGCGCACGGTGCAGTTGCCGTGGGAAGAGCGTGACTGGAGCAGCCTGGGCCGCGAAGCGCAGCAGCACGCGCTGGACGAGTACCTGAAGGCGGACAGCCGCCAGGGCTTCGAGCTGGGCCAGGCGCCGCTGATGCGCATGGCGGTGATGAAGCTGGGCGAAGACGGCTGGAGGTGCGTGTGGAGCCACCACCACCTGCTGCTGGACGGGTGGAGCCTCGGTCTGGTGCTGGAGGAAGTCTTCACGACGTACGAGGCGCTCGTCACGGGTGGCGACGTGCGGGGCAGGACGCGCCCTGCGTACCGCGAGTACCTCGGGTGGCTCGGGAAGCAGGACACGAAGAAGGCGGAGGCGTACTGGCGTGAGGCGCTGAAGGGCGTGAGCGCGCCGACGCGGCTGCCGCTGGAAGCACGTGGGGCGAAGGGCGGCACGAGCAACCAGGACGAGGTGACGCTGCAGCTGACGGAGGAGGAGACGTCGGCGGTGCAGGGCTTCGCGCAGCGGCAGCAGGTGACAGTGAACACGCTGGCACAGGGCGCATGGGCGCTGGTGCTGGGACGCCACGCGGGCGAAGGCGAAGTCGTTTTCGGCGCCACGGTGGCGGGCCGCCCGGCCGAACTCGACGGTGTCGAAGGCATGGTCGGCCTCTTCATCAACACCCTCCCGGTCCGGGTGCAGTTGCCCGGTGACGGCGGAGTGGCGGAGTGGCTGAAGGGGCTCCAGAAGCAGCAGGCCGAGCAGCAGCAGTTCGAGCAGAGCCCGCTGGTGCAGGTGCAGGGCTGGAGCAACGTGCCTCGCGGCCAGCAGCTCTTCGACAGCTTGTTGATCTTCGAGAACTACCCTGTCGATGAGTCGCTGAAGGGCCGTGCGAGCCGTTGGGACGTGCGGGATGTCCGCTCGAAGGAGCGGACGAACTACGCGCTCACGTTGTCCGCGATGCCCGGCTCCCAGCTACGTCTGAAGCTGGTCTACGAGACCCCGCGCTTCGAGCAGCGCGGGATGGATGCGCTGCTGAAGCAGTGGAAGGTGGCGCTGCTGGAGCTGGTGGCGAGCGCCGGCAAGCAGCTCTCCGAGGTGACGCTGCTGACGGATGCGGAGCGTCAGCAGGTGCTGAAGGGGTGGAACGCGACGGAGCAGGAGTACGCGCGCGAAAGCAGCATCGCGGAGGAGTTCGAGCGTCAGGTGGCGCAGCGGCCGGACGCGGTGGCGGTGGAGTGCGGAGAAGAGAAGCTGACGTACCGGCAGTTGGATGAGCGAGCCAACCAGCTGGCGCACTTGCTGAGAAGCAAGGGAGTGGGAGCCGAGGAGCGGGTGGGGCTGTGCCTGGAGCGCTCGGTGGAGTTGGTGGTGGCGCTGGTGGGCATCGCGAAGTCCGGAGGCGCGTACGTGCCTTTGGAAGCGGACTACCCCCAGGCGCGGCTGGAGCAGATGGTGGGCGAGGTGAAGCCGCGGGTGGTTGTGACGCGGCGAGCGCTGGCGGAGAAGCTGCCGGTGCAGGGCGTGGAGTGCGTGCTGCTGGAGGAAGTGCAGGCGCAACTGGCGCAGCAGCCGAAGCACGCGCCGAGGAGTGGAGTGGGTGGACGCAACCTGGCGTACATCGACTTCACCTCAGGCAGCACGGGCAAGCCGAAGGGCGTGTGCACGGAGCAGCGGGGCGTGCTGCGCACGGTGAAGGGGACGAAGTACGCGCACCTGGGGCCTGAAGAGACGCTGCTGCTGATTGCCCCGGTGTCGTTTGACGCTTCGACGCTGGAGGTATGGGGCAGCCTGCTGAATGGGGCGCGGCTGGTGGTGTACCCGCCGGGGCCGGTGGGAGACGTGGAGGAGTTGAAGCGGGTGGTGAAGGGGAAGGGCGTCACGACACTGCACCTGACGGCGGGCCTCTTTGCGCAGGTGGTGGACGCGGACGTGGAGGTGCTGCGCGGCCTCAAGCAGTTGCTGACGGGCGGAGACGTGGTGTCCGCGCCGCACGTGCGTCGGGTGGTGGAGGAGCTGAAGGTGCCGGTGACGGCGTGCTACGGCCCGACGGAGAACACGCTCTTCACCAGCTGCCACCGGATGACGGAAGGCAGCCAGGTGGGTGAGGTGGTGGCCATCGGCCATCCGATTGGCAACACGCGCGTGTACGTGCTGGACGCGGCGCTGAATCCGGTACCGGTGGGAGTGGCCGGAGAGCTGTACGCAGCCGGAGAGGGCGTGGCACGAGGCTACCTGGGAAGCGCGGAGCTGACGGCGGAGCGCTTCATTCCGGACGCGCACGGTGGCGTGGCCGGAGAGCGGATGTACCGGACGGGAGACCTGGCGCGGTGGCGCGCGGACGGGACGCTGGAGTTCCTGGGTCGTGCGGACACGCAGGTGAAGGTGAGGGGCTTCCGCATCGAGCTGGGTGAAGTGGAAGGAGCGCTGCGAGCGCACCCGGCGGTGAAGGAAGCAGTGGTGGTGGCCAAGGGCCAGGGCGCGGGCGACAAGCGCCTCGTCGCCTACGTCGTCGGCCATGGCCCCGAGCCCCTCGACGTGAGCCCCCTGCGCCAGGCGCTCGGTGCCCGACTGCCCGAGTACATGGTGCCGTCGGCGTTCGTGACGCTGGAGGCGCTGCCGCTGACGTCCAACGGCAAGGTGGATCGCAAGGCCCTGCCGGAGCCGGACGGCGCGCTGCTGGAACGGGCGCGCGAGTACGTGGCGCCGCGCACGGACGCGGAGAAGTCGCTGGCGGACGTGTGGACGCAGGTGCTGGGCGCGGAGCGCGTGGGCGTGCACGACAGCTTCTTCGAGCTGGGCGGGCACTCACTCCTCGCCACCCGTGCCATCTCACGCATCCGAGAGGCACTGAAGGTGGAGTTGCCCCTCAAGGCCCTCTTCGATGCGCCCACGGTGGCGGAGCTGGCCTCGCTCCTCCAGCGCAGCGCGATGGCGCCGACGACGCAGGCGCCACCGCTGGTCCGCGCGGATCGCTCGGGCCCGCTGCCCCTGTCCTTCGCCCAGCAGCGGCTGTGGTTCCTGGAGCAGCTCGCTCCGGGCGGCTCGCGCTACAACATCCCGGCCGTCTTCCAACTGGAAGGGGCGCTCGACGTGGCCGCCCTGCGGCACGCGCTCCACGCGCTGCAGCAGCGCCACGAATCCCTGCGCACCTCCTTCCGGGGAGAGGCCGGGCAGGTCTGGCAGGTCATCGCCTCGGAGGTGGAGCCGGTCCTGGAGCTCGTCGACCTGCGCCCCATCCCCGACGCCGAGCGCGAGGCCGAGGCCCTGCGCCAGGCCACGCGGGAGGCCCAGCGGCCCTTCGACCTGGGCCGGAGCCCGCTGCTGCGCACCCTCCTGCTGCGGCTGGGTGAGCACACCCACGTGCTGGTGCTCACCGTGCACCACATCGTCTTCGACGGCTGGTCCACGCAGGTCCTCGTCCGCGACCTCACCGCGCTGTACGACGCCCATCGCCGGGGCCACGAGGCCCCGCTGCCTCCGCTGTCCATGCAGTACGCCGACTACGCGGTGTGGCAGCGCGCGTGGCTCCAGGGCGAGGCCCTGGAGTCGCAGCTCGCGTGGTGGAGGGCCCAGCTCGACGGCGCTCCTCCCGCCCTGGAGCTGCCCACGGACAAGCCCCGCCCGGCCGCGCAGTCCTCCCGTGGCGCCAGCCACCCGGTGTCGCTGCCGCGCGAGCTGGTGGAACGGCTCAAGGCACTCGGTCAGCGCGAGGGAGCCACGCCCTTCATGGTGATGCTCGCCGCCTTCCAGGCCCTGCTGTACCGCTACTCGGGCCAGGACGACATCAGCGTGGGCTCGCCCGGCGCCGGCCGTGGCCAGCTCGAGCTGGAGGGCGTCATCGGCTTCTTCATCAACACCCTGGTGCTGCGCACCCGCATGCCGGGCCCGCTCACGTTCCAGGAGCTGCTCGCCCGCGTGCGCGAGGTGACGCTCGGCGCCCACGCCCACCAGGACGTGCCCTTCGAGCGGCTCGTGGACGAGCTGCGTCCCGAGCGCGACCTCAGCCGCAATCCGCTGTTCCAGGCGTGGTTCGTCCTCAACCCCGAGGAGTCCCTGGCCCACGTCCTGCCGGGCCTCACCCTGCGGCCGCTGGCGCTGGAGGACTCCACCACCCAGTTCGACCTGACGCTGTCGCTCGTCGACTCGCCCGACGGCTTCTCCGGCGCCATCTCGTACGCCACCGACCTGTTCGAACCGGCCACCATCGCCCGCATGAGCAGCCACCTGCGGGCGCTCGTGGAGGCGCTGGTGGAGTCGCCCACGCGGCCCCTGGCCACGCTGCCGATGCTCGCTCCGGCCGAGCGGCATCAGCTACTGCGCGCGTGGAACGACACCGCCCGTCCCGTCGCGGCCGAGCCCGTCCACCGCCTCTTCGAGGCCCAGGTGCGCCGCACCCCGGACGCCATCGCCGTCACCTTCGACGGCCAGGAGCTCACCTACGCGGAGCTCAACGGTCGCGCGAACCAGCTCGCACGCTACCTGCGCGCGCGCGGCGTGCTGCCCGACGTCCTCGTGGGTCTCTACGTCGACCGCTCGCTGGAGCTGCTGGTGGGCGTGCTCGGCATCCTCAAGTCCGGCGCCGCCTACGTCCCGCTGGATCCCGCCCTGCCCGAGGACCGGCTCGAGCTCATCGCCGACGAGGCCCGCACGCCGCTGCTGCTGACGCAGGAGTCGCTGGCGGATCAGCTCAGCCACCGTGCCGCCCACACCCTGTGCCTGGACCTGGATTGGGATCGCGTGGAGCGCTACCCGGACCATGACCTGGAGGGAGGCGCCAAGGACAGCCATCTCGCCTATGTCATCTTCACCTCCGGCTCCACGGGCACCCCCAAGGGCGTGCTGCTGGAGCACCGCGGGCTGACCAACACCACCCTGGCCTGCATCGAGGCCCTGGAGCTGGGCCCCGGGAAGCGGGTGCTGCAGTTCTTCTCCTCCGGCTTCGACGCGTCCGTCTGGGAAATCTTCCCGACGCTGGTGTCCGGCGCCCGGCTGACCCTGGCGCGCCGGGATGACCTGATGCCCGGCACGTCCCTGAAGACGCTGCTCGCCGAGCAGGCCATCACCTCCGTGACGCTCACCCCGTCGGTGCTGGCCCAGCTGTCGCCCGACGAGCTGCCGGCCCTGAAGGTGGTGGCCGCGGCGGGCGAGGCCTGCACGCCGGAAGTGGTGGCGCGCTGGAAGCCCGGCCGGCGGTTCCTCAACGCCTACGGCCCCACGGAGACCACCATCTGCGCCACCTTCAGCGCGGACGTGGACGCGGCCCGTCCCACCATCGGCCAGCCCATCACCAACGCCCAGGTGTACGTGCTGGATGCGCACCTGGAGCCCGTCCCCACGGGGCTGCCCGGCGAGCTGTACATCGGCGGCGCGGGCGTGGGCCGCGGCTACCTCGGCCGTCCCGAGCTGACGGCGGACCGCTTCGTGCCGGATCCGTTCCGCGGTGCCCCCGGCGCCCGGCTGTACCGCACCGGTGACCTGGTGCGCTGGCTGCCCGAGGGCTCCATCGAGTTCCTGGGACGGCTCGACAACCAGGTGAAGCTGCGCGGCTACCGCGTGGAGCTGGGCGAAGTGGAGGCCGTGCTGCTCAAGCACCCCGGGGTGCGCGAAGCAGTGGTGCTGGTGCGCGAGGACTCGCCGGGCCTGATGCGGATGGTGGCCTACCACGTCGGGGAGGACGCGCTCACCGCGGCCGAGCTGCGGAGCTTCCTCCAGGCGCGGCTGCCCGAGTACATGGTCCCCTCCGCGTTCGTCGCGCTGCCCACGCTGCCGCTGAGCTCCAGCGGCAAGGTGGACAAGCAGGCGCTGCCGGTGCCGGAGACGCTGCGCGCCGAGGAGGACTTCGTCGGTCCGTCCACCGACACGGAGCGGCGGCTCGCCGCCATCTGGAGCGAGCTGCTCGGCGTGGAGCGCGTCAGCGTGCACGACAGCTTCTTCGACCTGGGCGGCCACTCGCTGGTGGCCACCCAGCTGCTGTCGCGCATCCGCAACGGCTTCCAGGTGGAGCTGCCCCTGCGCGTCGTCTTCGAGGCCCGCACCCTGGCCGAGCAGGCCGCGCGCGTGGACGCCCTCGCCGGACACGCGAGCGGGGCGGACGCCTTCCCCCTGCGGCCCATGCCGCGGCGGGAGCGCATGCCCATGTCCTTCGCGCAGCAGCGGCTCTGGTTCCTGGATCAGCTGGAGCCGGGGATGCCCTTCTACAACATCCCCATCGCGGTCCGGGTCGAGGGCGCGCTGAACGCCGACGCGCTGGATCGCGCCTTCCAGGAGGTGGTGCGCCGCCATGAGTCCCTGCGCACCACGTTCCACGACGGCGAGGACGGTCCGGCCCAGGTGGTGTGGCCCCAGGCGATGCCGCCGCTGTCCCGGATGGACCTGCGCGAGCTTCCGGAAGCGCAGCGCGACGCGCAGGCGCAGCGGCTCCAGGAGGAGGAGGCGCGCCGGCCGTTCGACCTGGCGCGCGGCCCGCTGGTACGCGCCACGCTGCTGTGGCTGAGCGAGGAGTCGCACCTGCTGCTCCTGACGATGCACCACATCGTCTCGGACGGCTGGTCCATGGGCGTGCTGGTGCGCGAGGTGGTGTCGCTCTACGGGGCCTACCGCGACGGCCAGCCCTCGCCCCTGCCGGAGCTGACGCTGCAGTACGCGGACTACGCGGCGTGGCAGCGGCAGTGGCTGCGGGAAGAAACCCTGGAGACGCAGCTCGGCTACTGGCGGAAGCAGCTGGAGGGCGCGCCCTCCTCGCTGGAGCTTCCGGCGGACCGTCCGCGGCCCGCGGTGCGCAGCTACCGGGGCGGGACGCACGTGTCGATGATGGACGCGCGCCTCGCCGGCAACCTGGAGGCGCTGGGCCAGCGCGAGGGCGCCACCCTCTTCATGGTCCTGATGGCGGGCTTCCAGTCCCTGCTGCACCGCTACAGCGGGCAGACCGACCTGGTGGTGGGCACGGACGTGGCCAACCGCAACCACGCGGAGACGGAGTCGCTCATCGGCTTCTTCATCAACCAGCTCGTGCTGCGCCTGCGGATGGAGGGGGACCCGACCTTCACTGAACTGCTGGCGCAGGCGAAGCAGGTGTCGATGGACGCGTACGCGCACCAGGACCTTCCCTTCGAGGAGGTGGTGCGCGCCATCAACCCGGACCGCACCACGGCGCACGCGCCGCTGTTCCAGGTGAAGTTCGTGCTCCAGAACATGCCCGTGTCGGCGCTGGAGCTGCCCGGGCTCAAGGTGAGCGCGGAGGGTGGCGACCCGGCCACCGCGAAGCTGGACCTGACGGTGCTGGTGAACCCCCGGCCCGACGGGCTGGTCATCACCTGGATGTACAGCATGGACCTCTTCGACGAGCCGACCATCGCGCTCCTGGCGCGGCGCTTCCAGCGGCTGCTGGAGGGCGTGGTGGCCCAGAAGGGCGGCGCCCTGCGGCTGTCCCAGCTCCCCCTGCTGTCCGAGGAGGAGCGCAAGCGCGTGCTGGTGGATTGGAACGACACCGCGGCGCCGTACGAGCGGCGGTGCATCCACGAACTCATCTCCGAGCAGGCGGCGCGGGTGCCGGACGCGGTGGCGGTGGTGGCTGGCGACGAGCGGCTCACCTACGCGGAGCTGGAGCTCAAGGCCAACCAGCTGGCGCACTGGCTGAAGGCGCTGGGCGTGGGGCCGGAGACGCGGGTGGGCCTGTTCGTGGAGCGGCGGGCGCACGCGCTGGTGGGCATGCTGGGCATCCTCAAGGCCGGCGGCGCCTACGTGGCCCTGGACCCGGCGCACGCGCACATGAGCGAGCGCGTGCGGCACGTCCTCAACGACGCGCGGGTGCAGGTCATCGTCACCGAGGAGGCGCTGGCCAACGAGCTGCCGTCGCAGGGTGAGTTCCTGGTCAGCCTGGACGCCGGGGACGGGCTCTTGGAGTCCCAGCCGGAGGAGGCGCCGGACAGCGGCGCGGTGCCGGGCAACGTGGCCTACGTCATCTACACATCGGGAAGCACGGGGCAGCCCAAGGGCGTGTGCATCGAACACGGCCAGCTCGCCTGCTACGTGGCGGGCGTGAGCCGCAGGCTGGACCTGCCGCGAGAGATGAGCTTCGCGTCGGTGTCCACGCTGGCGGCGGACCTGGGGCACACCGCGCTCTTCCCCACGCTCTGCGCGGGCGGGGCGGTGCACCTGGTGGACCGGCGGACCGTCTCCGACTCGGCGCTGATGACGGCGTATGGGCGCGAGCACCAGGTGGAGGGCTTGAAGATCGTCCCGACGCACCTGGAGGCGCTGCTGGCGGACGAGGCCGCCCAGGCGCTGCTGCCTCGCAAGCGGCTGGTGCTGGGCGGCGACAAGTCGGAGTGGGCCCTGGTGGAGCGGGTGCACGCGCTCGCGCCGGAGTGCGAGGTGTTCAACCACTACGGCCCCACGGAGACGACGGTGGGCGTGCTCGCGCAGAAGGTGGAGCGCGGCGTGCGCGTGCCCGGGGCGCAGACGGTGCCGCTGGGCAAGCCCCTTGGCAACGTGCGGGTGTACGTGCTGGACGGGTATGGCCAGCCGGTGCCTCCGGGCGTGCCGGGCGAGCTGTTCGTCGGCGGCGAGAGCGTGGGCCGCGGCTACCTGGGCCGGCCGGACCTGACGGCGGAGCGCTTCCTGCCGGACGGCTTCAGCGGCGTGGCCGGCGCCAGGCTGTACCGCACCGGAGACCGGGTGCGGTGGCTGGAGGATGGCCGCATCGAGTTCCTCGGCCGCGTGGACCACCAGCTCAAGATTCGCGGCTACCGCGTGGAGCTGGGTGAGGTGGAGGCGGTGCTGGCGCAGCAAGCCGGCGTGGGCGAGTGCGTGGTGGTGGCGCGCGACGAGGCCGGCGGAAAGCAGCTGGTGGCGTACGCGGTGGCGAAGCCGGGCGTCACCCTGGAGGAAGCGGGGCTGCGCGACCACCTGGCGGCCCGGCTGCCGGACTACATGGTGCCGTCGGCCTTCGTGGTGCTGGAAGCGCTGCCGCTGACGTCCAACGGCAAGGTGGACCGCAAGGCGCTCCCTGCGCCGTCGCGCGTGCGGACGGAGACGTCCTACACCGCCCCGCGCACGCAGACGGAGGAACGGCTGGCGGTGCTCTGGCGGGAGCTGCTCAACGTGCCGCGCGTGGGCGTGCACGATGACTTCTTCGACCTGGGAGGCCACTCCCTGCTGGCCACGCAGGTGGTGGCGCGCGTGCGGGCGCTGTTCGAAGTCCAGCTCGCGGTCATCGACCTCTTCGAGGCACCGACGCTGGAAGGACTGGCGGCGCGCATCGAGGCGGGCACGTCGTCGGACTCGCCGCTGGTGACGCTGCGCAAGGGCGGCGAGGCCCGTCCCTTCTTCTGCGTGCACCCGGTGGGTGGCAGCGTGCTCGGCTATCTGGAGCTGGCGCGGCGCCTGCCGCCGGAGCAGCCCGTCTACGGGTTGCAGGTGCCGGCGAGCGGAGGCGGCGAGACGGTGGAGGAGATGGCCACCCGCTACCTGGAGTCCGTGCGCGAGGTGCAGCCGGAAGGGCCGTACCTGCTGGGTGGCTGGTCGCTGGGCGGACGCGTCGCGTACGAGATGGCGCGGCAGCTGGAGGTCCTGGGCGAGCAGGTGGGGATGCTGGTCGTCATCGACGCGAGCAGCCAGGACGAGGGCCCGGCCGAGGAGGAGTGGCAGGGCGTGCTCGAGTTCGCGGACCACCTGTCGAAGCTGTCGGGCGTGCACCCGCGCGCGGCCGAAGTGCTCCAGCAGGTGGACGCGGTGGAGCTGCGCTCCCTACTGGAGGGGCCGGCCCCCGTCATCCCGGGCCTCGAGGAGGAGGCGTGCGAGGAGCTGCGCGGGCTGTGGCGCGTGTTCGCGCGAAACCGGCGGGCCGCTCGGGCCTTCGTGCCCGGGTCCTATGGAGGCTCGCTGGTGCTGCTGCGGGCCGCCGAGGCGCCTCCGGGACTGGAGGCGGACCTGGGCTGGGGCAGGGTGGCGCGGGG
>NZ_RAWR01000525.1:0-463 GCF_003986945.1 Corallococcus sp. AB018
CTCTTGGTGATACTTGTTTGGGATTAATCTAAGATAAAGACAGTTTGGAATACAAACCATTGTTAATCTGTTGAATTGCTTTAATGCTTTATTATCTTTTTCTTCATTCAAATGTCCCTCACAGGCCGTGATAATCTCATTAAATTCAGTCTAGCTGCCTGTGCATTATATTTTTCATTGGCAATCAGATGCCTACTACATATTAAGGGGAATGGATTTGTAATTGACTGTGGTCATAGAGACTATCAATTTTACTTCCTCTGCCATACCTTTATTATAGTGCTGTTGTAACTACTAAGTTTTCTCTGATAATTGTAGCATCTTCTTGTAACTGCTTATGTTATATGTGTGGGGCTAGTTTGCTTTCCTATAGGAGTAGGAAACATGTATTTGTTTTTTATTTTTTATTTTTCTTGCTTGATAAGATGTCTCTGGATTTGTATTTATGTCTCTCTGAGGGTAC
>NZ_RAWR01000526.1:0-463 GCF_003986945.1 Corallococcus sp. AB018
TAAATAGACATTTTTAGATTGTTTTTACTTTGGTTTTTTCTTTGTTGAGTCGTGGTGTACTGTGGTCAGTCGTAGGCTCAATACCCCGTTTAAGAACTCATCTCTCAATTTCAAAAAGAAAATCGTTTTGCGCTCCGAGTGCCGTGCCGTTCTCCACAACTGTGCAAAACAAGATTCGTTCTTTCGTAAAACCACAGGGTTCAACCCAAGTCATGTGGGAACAGTAAAACCAGGACCTATCTGAAGCTATACAGGTTCCAGACTCCAAAGCAAAAGAAAAGAGGGAAGATGTCGGGTATTTGAGTTTGTTTCAACTTCAGTAAGTTCTGAGATTGCATTCCGTGTGTACCTCTTCAGGTCTTGCCAATGCTCCGAAGTATGAGTGTGCCTCTACCTCAGGCTCAAGATCAAGTCTGCTTCAAGCTAGAATGGCGATCAGAAGTGCTCTCCCTGAGTATCATTC
>NZ_RAWR01000527.1:0-460 GCF_003986945.1 Corallococcus sp. AB018
ATTTAATTTATAGCAGAATTTGAAATTGAGAATTGGGTGTTCAGACCAGGATTTGAGATAAATTTGTTGGGACTATTTTGGTATATAATTGGGCCATGTTTGACTTATGAGTGAGACCCATGATTTAGATTTAATTTAATTTGAGTTTATTTAATGACTCATGTTTAACTGTTTTCTCCTTTTTTAATTAGGTGATTGGTAGTAACCACCTTAGGAGTTGTTATTATTTATTATATAGGATTATAATAAATATTTGATAGTTGATTTTATGGTGTGTACCATATGGTGAAAAATTATGTGTTTTATAAAGAATGAAATTGGGTATATTTTTGGTAGTGAACAAAATATTATATTTTGTGATGTACAAAAATGTTATGTTTTTGTGATGAGAAAAATTATATTATTTTATAATTTATGTTATCAAAGTTTAAAATATTTTACAATATATTTTATATTAAGT
>NZ_RAWR01000528.1:0-460 GCF_003986945.1 Corallococcus sp. AB018
GAAACAATGCTTTGATGCAATTTGGTTCCCTGAGATCTGTTCTACTCCGTGTTCCGTCAAAAAGCGGAAAAACTAGTGATAGGTTGAAGGGACTGCTTCCATTTGATGAATCCAAGGTTGATCAAGTATGGCATTGTAAGGAGATGGTGTGTTGATAACCAAGAATTCTATGTAAAGGGTCTTTGACCTAGCCACTACAGGCAGCACTATCCTGCCGAGTGGCCACTCAGGCTGCGAATTAAAGTCGACCAATGGTGCTGCTTAGAAAGACTGAGCTTTCTGAACAAGTCGTAATACAATATATTTACTGTGCCACCCTGGTCTACCAAGACTCGTTTCACATCAAATCATTTTTCAATTCTCACAGTTATAATCAATGCATCAGTATGTGGGTACTGAATTCCTTCTATGTCCTTCTTAGTAAATGAAACAGTGCATAAGGGAGTCTTAGGTATTGTTC
>NZ_RAWR01000529.1:0-458 GCF_003986945.1 Corallococcus sp. AB018
GCTTAGACCTAGGCCATGCTGAAAATGATTACAGGATAAGTTAACTATATGTTCTCTGCACTTATACATGTACATTGTAATGCAAGTTAATTGTTAAATGGTTTACGTATTACTATTCACTAAGCTCGCCTCACTTTATGTTATGTTTGTTTTTATAGGCACTTCCCCTGGAGGTCAGTCTTAACCCATAGCATCCACTCCTCTTTGGTCAACTCCAGAGTGTCCAGACACCAAAACGAAGGCAACTCATTTTATGAAGTTTGCTAAACTTTTGGTTTTGTACCCTGATTGTCTGTCTATGATTGAAATGTGTATAATTCTTTTACCCTTCAATGTCTTGTTATACGCCCAATCTTAAGGGCAAGGTCTATATATATGTATGTACATAGTTAAGTTCTTCGATGCATGTCGCTGTATGTTCATTTACCTCATACATATCTGTGATCCTGGCATAATAG
>NZ_RAWR01000530.1:0-456 GCF_003986945.1 Corallococcus sp. AB018
ACCTTAATCATTGTAGAATTTCTATCGACCACTTAATAGAGTAACAATGATTTCATTGCCTATAGTTGTTGCTTCCTTGCTTGACAAATCAACAACATTTCTTGCAGTGAAGAAACTGGGTTGTTTGGCCTGAGGTAATACAACTTCACTACCTAACATCATAACCACAGATGACATGCTTGGCCTATCTGCTGGACATTCTTGCACACATAAAAGACCCACATGGATTGATCGCAACATTTCAATTTGGTTGCATGATTCCCATAGAGCCTCAACAATCAATTCCAATGGCTTTTCTTCTTTATAGAGATACCATGCCTGAACAATCCATTACAATATTAGCAGTATGAGGGAGGTATCAGATCCTCTCTCCCCAAATCTGATTGTCCCTTTGTCCCAAAATACTCAGTTACGAGAGCTTTGAAATGACGAGATAGAAAACTTTGAAGACAGAAG
>NZ_RAWR01000531.1:0-456 GCF_003986945.1 Corallococcus sp. AB018
ATGGAGTTGTTGAGGGAAAAAACAAAGTTATTCAAGAGATGGCTAGGGTCATGCTCTTTAGCAAGAAAGTTCCTCCAAAGTTTTGGGCTAAAGCCTTAAATACCGCTGTTTATGCAGTAAATCGTGTGTATTTAAGGCCCGACACTTTATACACTCCGTATGAATTGTGGAAAGGTTTGAAACCTAATGTAAAATATTTCAAAACTTTTGGGAGTAAATGTTACATTTTCAAAGATATAGAGCACTTGGGCAAATTTGACTCCTGAAGTGATGAAGGTATTTTTCTAGGGTATTCAACCACTAGTAGAGCTTTTCGTGTCTATAACCCGTGTACTTTATCTCTAATGGAATCAATCAATGTGGTTATAGATGACACAGGTTCTCTTACTCCAGCAGTACATGAGGAAGAAAATGATGAGTCTCCAATCTTGGATACTGAACCACAACGTCAAGGAG
>NZ_RAWR01000532.1:0-455 GCF_003986945.1 Corallococcus sp. AB018
GTGGATATTGGGCGTAAGGAGGCTTTGCGACAACTTTTAAATGTAGGCAGCATGGTTGAATTTGGCAAATACTTGGGTCTACCATACCTTCTTGGTAGGTCCAAGAAAAAGGTGTTCAATTTTATCAAGGACAGAGTTTGGAAACAGATTAGTGGTTGGAAGGAAAAATATTTTTTGGTGGCGGGAAGAGAGGTTATGACAAAAGTTGTCGTTCAATCCATCCCTACTTATGTTATGTCTTGTTTCCAACTTTCAGCAACTTTTTGTGCTGAGATTGATTCCATGGTGTGTCGATATTGGTGGGGACAAAGTGGAAATAGGAGGAAAATTCATTGGACCTCATGGGAAGCTTTGTGTCACCTGAAATGGGAGGGAGGAATGGCTTCCGCCGGTTGGCGGATTTTAACAGTGCTATGTTGGCCAAACAGGGATGGTGCCTTCTCCAGTCCTATGAC
>NZ_RAWR01000053.1:0-45944 GCF_003986945.1 Corallococcus sp. AB018
GGGCTGGGGTCCGGCGGCCTCATCCTGGAGGAGTGAGGCCGCTCTGCTGGCCAGTGAGCACGGCCCCGCCCGGCCGCGACTGAATCAGGGGGCGGCGCTGCTAATCTTGAAGGCTCGGTACGTCAGCATCCTTTCGGGAGACGCGATGAACGGCGCGAACGACGGACGACCCGGCCAGCCCTCTGCTTCCCCCGAGGACGAGGCGTCGCTGGCGGACGGCGAGTCCGATGCCGCGGGCCTGGAGGCCCGTCCGAAGTCGAAGCCCATCTACGTGTTGGAGGGCAACACGCTGAGGACGCGGCTGACGCGCGAGCTGGGCATCCACTATCCCTTCGTCGGAGCGGGCATGGCGTTCGTGTCCCTGCCGCCGTTGGTGGTGGCGGTGTCGGAAGCGGGCGGCCTGGGAATGTTGGGCACGGCGCCGGAGCCGCCGGGCGTGCTGGAGGCGCGGCTGAAGGCCATCCAGGCGGGCACGCAGCGCCCCTACGGCGTGGACTTCATCGTGGACCGGCTGGAGCCGCACGGCTTCACGACGCGGGACCACGTGGACACCTGCATCGCGGCGAAGGTGCCAGTGGTGGTGTTCCACTGGGCGTTGCCGCCGCGCGAATGGATTCAAGCGCTGCAGGCCGCGGGGACGCGGGTCTGGGTGCAGGCAGGCACGGTGGAGCTGGCAAGGCAGGCACTGGACGCCGGGGTGCAGGGGCTCATCGCCCAGGGGCGGCAGGCGGGCGGGCGCAACCTGGGCAGCACGCCGACGTTGGTGTTGCTGAAGGAGTTCCGGAAGCTGACGGACTCGGTGCCGGTGCTGGCGGCGGGAGGCATCGCGGACGGCTTCAGCGCTGCGCGCGCGCTGCATCACGGCGCGGACGGCGTCTGGGTGGGCACGCGGCTGGTGGCGTCGGTGGAGGCGTACGCGCATCCGCTCTACAAAGAGCGGCTGGTGGACGGGGACGCGGGCGACACGGCGATGACGACGCTGTTCGGGCCGGAGTGGCCGGGCAAGCGAATGCGGGTGATCCGCAACCGCGTGGTGCGCGAGTGGGCGGGGCGCGAGTCGAGCGTGCCGCCGCCGACGGAGTCGGACGCCATTGGGACGACGCGGCTGTTCCCGGGCGTGCTGGACGTGCAGTACGTGATGCCGAAGTTCAGCTCGTTCCTGCCCACGCCGGACACGCAGGGGGACCTGGAGGAGATGAGTCTCCCGGCGGGAGGCGCGAGCATGGCGCGCATCGACACCGTGCAGCCCGCAGGGCAGATCGTCGTGGAGATGATGGAGCGGGCCCGGCGGTTGTTGGAGTCGCCGGAGGGGCTGGATGAGGCGGACGAGGAGGACCGGGGTTAGGTAATGCAGGCCAATCCGTATCGTGACTGTACCTGCTGGGTGAAATTGATCACTGCAGGAGAATCCTGAGATGCTGTTGAAAAAGGCCTGGAGGCGCTTTGGAATCACGATTTGTGGTGTGACTATTCAAAGACATATCTGTTTCGCTGTGGCTTGCCGACGCTGCTACGGACTTCAATGCCCTGCTAGGCCGAAGGACGCGACGCATGACCATGTCTGACCCGGTGCGGCCGCTCGCGAAGTGCCGATTCGACGCGCTGGCGGGCTATACCCGCCAGCCTTTCATCGTCCATCTCATCCAAGAGGTCGATTGGTTCGCGACTCACGACGAGCGAATCCTTGGGGTGGTGACCTGGGACCGCATCGACCACGACTTCGGATGGGTGGTGCTCGGCCGGGACGAGCGGTTCCGTTTCCGTGCGGTCTCTGTCAATAGTTCACTACCCACAATTCAAGTCGCACGTGCCGAGCTTGCCGCAGCACTCGCTGCGCGCGCCGCGGAACCCGATACCGCCTTTCATCAAGGCGATGCCATGGGCGCACCGGTTGACTTCTTCGTGCCTCACGCGCTGCCGGCGCGGCTTCATCCGACATTCCGGGTGCTAGTGGAGGACGAATGCTATTCGCCTGCGCGCGACATCATCGCGGCGATGATGCGGTTCTATGACGATCTCGACGGCAACTTCGTCGAGCAGTTTCAAACGAAGGCTTTCGATGCTCGGTTGTGGGAACTCTACCTCTTTGCTGCATTCGCCGAACTCGGCTACGCCCGCGAAGAGGCTCAGGTCCCCGACTTGGTACTGCGCGGTCCGCTCGGCCGTCTCTCGATAGAGGCGACCACTGCTAACCCGCCCAACGCCGCGCCGGAACTTCCGCCCGCGACTCTTGAGGAATTGACTGTCTATCTTCAGAACTACGTCCCAATTAAGCTTGCTCGGGCGCTCAGGCGCAAACTTGAGCGCCGCCCACCCTATTGGGAGGCGCCCGCAATTAGTGATGAGCCGTTCGCTATCGCGCTCCAAGACTTTCACGGCCCTGGCGTGATGCGCATGGTGGTGCCTGCCGCGACCCAGTATGTCTTCGGTGTGCGCCATAGTTTGGTCGGTGACAAACGGCGGATCGAGCGCATCGCCGAGCATCGCTTCAAAGGCGCTGTCGAACCATCAGGCTTCTTTCGCCTTCCCGGTGCCGAGAATGTCAGTGCAGTTATCGTTAATCCGCAGGGCACAATTACCAAGTTCAACCGCATGGGCTACCGCGCCGGGTTTGGAAGCCGACGCGTCCGGATGCTTCGCACTGGCGTTCGTCGTGGCGAGCGCGACCCTGACGGACCGATGCCGAAACCTTTCGCTCACGAAGTGCACGCGCCGGGATACTCCGAAAGCTGGATCGAGGGCATGGTAGTGCTGCATAACCCCGCCGCGCGCATCCCGCTCGACCCAATGCTCCTTCCGGGTGCTAATCACGAGTTCCTGCAAGAAGACGGTGGAATTCTCTCGCTCCTGCCGGACTTCCACCCTTACTTCTCGCAGACGGCGGTCGCGCTCGACTCGGACCCGTATCCGGACAGGATTGAAGAAGGCTGACAGGTGCGTGGACCCAGGCGCCGGTCCTGTCGTTCGGCGCCGAGCACATGGAACTGTTCCCTCAATCGGGCACGTCCTGTCTTGGTCAGTCTTGTCTAGTTCACTTCAGAAGGGCTCACTAGGACGGCATTGATGAAGTTGCGGTCCCTGCTCTTCGAAGGAGGGCCACTGCCAGAGTCCACCCAAGGCTCAACGCAACTCTATTCGGCATCGCTCGGCTTATGTCGGCGTACAGCCAGCGTTGAACATGCCTGACGCTGGCGAGCGACTTCCTAGAACCGGCTCCTGTCTAGATGTTCGCGCCACCAGGTTGATTCTTGTGTCGGATATCTGGCACAGCCTTTAGGTACAGGGAAATGCTTACAGAACAAGGCGGAGTATGCATTACCAGTACACAGTAGGCTTGCCTCCTGGCGGCAGGAAGTGGGATCTGTACTGTTCCTTCCCGCCGATGGCTGGGAACCAAGCGAATCCTGCGGAGTTGACGTCTCCTGAGCCAACCCACTCGATCAGGTTGCCCAAAAAATACGAGGGCGCGACTTCTGGCAATTTGTAGCCGTGCCAGACGGATCCCTGCTCGGCACTATTGATCTCGGTTCCTCGTGGCCAGTAGCGGACAAACGTTTCTTTGCCGTACGAGACGCAGTTGATTGGCCGATTTGTGACGGAATAAGACTTGGCAATCCCCTGAAGGATTTTTTCACAATCGTCGTGTTCGCCTTCGAAGACAAAAAGGCCTGTGAATACGGAGTCGCGACCGGTAGATTTTTGGCAGATGTTTTCGATCTGTGAGAGTTTGGTGAATGTTTCTGTCAGTTCCTTTGTTCCTCTTTGTGCGGTCTTGACCTCCACTACCGCCCGCACGGCGTCTGGCGTAACGATTAATAAGTCTCCGTCCTTGAAAAGGGTCGGCTTGTTCGCATCGACGATTAGGATGTCTATCTGTGTGGAACTCTCGGACTGAGTGACGACAAAGCCGCGGCCGACGATAACGGATTCCGGAAGGTGCCTGCGAAGTAGGCTCTTTACTGCTATCTCCTTGTGCTCGCCGTCAGTCGGCCAGTGTTGGACCAAATTCCGAATGCGGTCTTTGATTGAGTATAGTTCTTCGGTAATGCTGCGGTGGAACTCTGTGTAGTTCGGAGGGTTTGGCATGGGGGTTGGGATTCTAGCACTTTGCTTCTACATAGGTGATGCCCGGAGAGCAGTGACCGCGCGGGCTTCTACGAGCAAATGCCTCTCCCCTTGAACGGACATCAAATTCAGTTGCAGGATCTTGATGGTGGTCTGTTTTTCAATTGACGGGTGCTCAATGTGGTGCACGATGCCCCTGTTGTCGAGCCAATGATTAGCGGCGGAAGCGCGCCCTCAGTTGCTCCTCCCAGTCGTCCATGGCCTGGTTCAACGCCATGCGTTCGGTAGCGGTTTCGGCCTTCGCGGCCTCCGTGTAGAGGCCGACCAGCTTCCGCGTGAGGTCCGGCGCGACGTCCTGTCCCTTCGTGCGTCTGCGCAGCTCCGCGACCAGCTTGTCCAATCGCTGGGCGAGCCTCTGCTCAGACACGTTGGCCCGGGGCAGGGTGGGCAGCGAGGGCAGCACGAGCGGCGGGACCTTGGGCATCTCCGGAACAACGACCACGGGCGGCGCGTCATGCAAGGCGATGCGCTGGGTCAGGTCTTTCTCGATGGTGTCCAGCGCCACGTGGATCCGCGCGCGCTCGGCATCCTTCGTCGCGTCCGCGGCGGCCCGGTATTGGTGGATCAGCTTGCCGCGCAGCTCGCCTTCCGCGTCCACGTCCTTCGCTCGCTCCCGCTGTTGCTTGAACAACCCGGACAGCCGCCGCGCCAGCTTCTTCTCCGACGCCGTCGTGAGCGGCAGCGGAGGCAGTCCTGTCTTCACCTCCGTCTCCGTCTCCGACGCCTCTTCCTCGGGCGCCTCCGGTTCGGGCTCGGTTGTCACGACCGGATCCGGCGCGGGTGGCACGACCGGATCCGGCGCCTTCACCATGGGCGGGACCGGCACGGGCAGAGGCTGCTCCAACCTGGGAGGCGTCTCCGAGGGCCGAGTCATCCACCACAGCCCCGTGCCCAGCAACGCCACCCCCGCGACCGCCGCCGCGAGCGGTGCCACCTTCCGGCGATCCGCGAGCCCCTGCGGCCGGGGCGCCGTCGGAGACGTGGGCTCCTCCCGCTTCGGCTCCACCGCCACGGAAGGTCCCAGCGCATCCGGAGGCCGCTCCAGGGACAGCGCCTTCAACCTCTGCCGCACCTCCTCCGCGGAGGCAGGCCGCATCGCCGGAGCCTTCTCCAGCAACTGGAGCACCAGCGCGTCGAGCTCTGGCGGAATGCCCTCCACCTTCGACGAGGGCGGCGGCGGTGCCTGTTCGACGTGCGCGAACAACACCTGCACGTTGTCTCCCTGGAACGGACGCGCGCCGGTGAGCATCTGGAACGCCATCACGCCCAGCGCATACAGGTCCGTGGCAGGGCCCACCGCGCCGCCGCGGACCTGCTCCGGCGCCATGAAGTCCGGTGTCCCCAACACGGAGCCGTCCGCGTGCGTCAGTCCCTCTTGCGACTGCAGCACCTTGGCGATGCCGAAGTCGACCAGCTTGAGCATGGGCGCAGCATCCGGCCGCTCCGCCATGAACACGTTCGCCGGCTTCAGGTCGCGGTGCACCACCCCCGCCCGGTGCGCTGCCCCCAGCGGTGAGAGGATCTGATCCAACATCCAGACCGCCGTCCCCACGTCCAGCCGTCCCCGCGAGCGCAACACCTCCGCGAGCGACTGGCCCTGGAGCAACTCCATCACCACGTACGGCCGCCCGTCCGGCAACGACCCGAAGTTGAAGATGTCCAGGATGCCCGGGTGACGGATGGCGTTGACCGACCGTGCCTCCACCAGCAACCGCTGCGCCTGCTCCGGCGACATCAACTCCGCGCGCAACACCTTGATGGCGGCCTGCTTGCCAATGATGGGGTGCTCCGCCCGGTACACCACCCCCATCCCACCCGCGCCAATGCGCTCCTGGATGATGAACTCACCCAGCTGCGCTCCCAGCAGCGGATCCGCCTTCGGCGCCGCGGGTGCCACCGCCATCGGCACCTCCCGCTCCGTCAGCGCCCGGTGCGCCCCCGTCTCCGGAATTCTTCGCGTCTTCATGGAAAAGCTCGTTTTGCGGTGACAGTACCGTGAGCCCGGGGACGCCGTCGCGTGCCCTGGGGGCTTGCCGGTTGTTTGCTCGTCTGCCAGTCGACGCGGAGCTCCCCGTACTTCCAGTGCGGCGGTCCTTTTCCTCCCGACCGCCCTCACCGATGCACTCCTCGATGATCAGCGAGGGAAGCGCGCCGTCAATCGCTCCTGCCACGCATCCAAGGCTTGATGCACGGTCATGCGCTCGGTGGCGGTATCGGCCTTCGCGGCCTCCTTGTAGAGGCCGACCAGCTGCTTCGTGAGCTCCGGCGCGACGTCCTGGTTCCGAGTGCGCTTGCGCAGCTCCGCGACCAGCTTGTCCATGCGCTGGGCCAGCTTCTGCTCGGAGGCATTGCCCTGGGGCAGGGTGGGCAGCTTGGGAATCACGAGCGCCGGGACCTTGGGCGGCTCCGGAGCGGCGGCGACGACGACGGGAGGCGGGGGCGCGTCGTGCAGCGCGATGCGCTGGGTCAGGTCCTTCTCGATGTCATCCAGCGCGACATGGATGCGCGCACGCTCGGCGTCCGTCGCGTCCGTGGCGGCCCGGTACTGCTGGATCAGCTTGCCGCGCAGCGCTCCCTCCGCATCCACGTCCTTCGCCCGCGCCAGCAGGAGCTTGAACAGACCTGCGAGCCGCTGCTCCATCTTCTTCTCGGAGGCAGTTCCCGCCGGCAACGGCGGCAACTTCGTGGACTTCGCCAGGGTCGCTGTCGCGGTCTCTGCCTCTCCCGGCGTCTCTTCCGCGAGGACCTCGGGCGGCTCCTCGACAGGGGCTTGCGGCGGTGGCTCCACCGGAGGCGTGGGCCTCGCGTCCACCATCACCGGTTCAGAAGGTCGCGGCGGCGCAAACACTTGCGTCTGCTCCGCCTTCCGAGCCTGCGTCCCCAACCCGTAACCCAATCCCAGCAGCGCCACACCGGCAACCGCTGCCACCGCGATGGACACCCCGCTCCGGCGCCCCGGCGGCACGGTGGTCGCGGGCGCCTGCTGCGGTACGGCCCGCGACTCCACGCTCGGCTGCGGTGGCGCCTCCGGCTCCACGCTCACGGAAGGCACGGGCGGTCGCGCCAACCCCCGGAGCTTCATCCGCACAGCCGTCGCGGTCGCGGGCCGCTTCGCGGGCTCCTTCTCCATCAACTGCGACACCAGGTCATCGAGCTCCGGCGGAATCCCCTCCACCCGCGACGACACCCGGGGAGGGATCTGCTCCACGTGCGCGAACATCACCTGCACGTTGTCACCCTGGAACGGCCGGGTGCCCGTGAGCATGTGGAACGCCATGACCCCCAGCGCGTACAGGTCCGCGGCCGGGCCCACCTCTCCGCCGCGGATCTGCTCCGGGGCCATGAAGTCCGGCGTCCCCACCGTGGAGCGGTCCGCCCGCGCCAGCGCGTCATGCTCCTGCATCACCTTGGCGATGCCGAAGTCGACCAGCTTGATCAGCGGCGCCGCGTCCGGCTGCTCCATCAGGAACACGTTCGCGGGCTTCAGGTCCCGGTGCACCACTCCCGCCCGGTGCGCGGCCCCCAGCGCGGCGAGGACCTGCTCCAACACCCAGGCCGTGGTCCCCACGTCCATCCGGTCCTGCTCGCGCATCCGGTCCGCGAGCGACTGGCCCTGGAGCAGCTCCATCACCACGTACGGCCGGCAGTCCGGCAGCGTCCCGAAGTTGAAGATGTCCAGCACGCCCGGATGCCGGATGGCGTTCACCGCCCGCGCCTCCACCAGCAGCCGCTGCTCCTGCTCCGGGGACACCAGCTCCGCGCGCATCACCTTGATGGCCGCGTGCTTGCCAATCAGCGGGTGCTCCGCCCGGTAGACGACCCCCATCCCTCCCGCGCCCACGCGCTCCCGGATGACGAACTCGCCAATCGTCGACCCCACCAGCGGATCCGCCGAGGGCGCGGTCGACGCCGGCACCGCCGGGACCTCCTCGTCCGTCACCACCTCTGGTGACCCCGCTTCTGGCAATCGTCCGCGTTCATGGGAAAGGTCGTTCCGCGCCGATGGTACCGGGCCATGGCCATGACGTCGCGCGTCCAAGCGAGCCATCTGCCCGCTCGCCCGCCAACCTATCCGCGCTGATCATGGAATCCAGTTCTCCAGAGCGAAAAATGCTGATCCGCGGAGGGGGGCCGGCCTCAAGGAAACGGGGGTGACCCGTTGTAGAGTCAGGTCCGTCCTTCACCTGGACGTTCCCGGGTCGCGCTTCCGGATCCCTGCTCCCCAGGGACCGCACCCGAGGGGGAACATGGCACCGGCATACGACGCCCTGGTCATCGGCACCGGGTTTGGCGGCGCGGTGGCGGCCTGTCGGCTCGCGCAGGCGGGTTTGACCGTGCGCGTGCTCGAACGCGGCCTGCGCTACCCGAAGGGCAGCTTCCCTCGCGACTTCGAGGATCCTCGCAACGGCTGGCTGTGGCAGCACCGGCAGGGGCTCTTCGACATCAAGCTCCTCAAGGGGATGAGCGTGGTGCAGGCCGCGGGGTACGGCGGCGGCTCGCTCATCTACGCCAACGTGCACCTGCGCCCGCCGCCGGACGTGTTCGCGTCCGGGTGGCCGGAGGGCTACAGCCGGGAGTCGTTGGATCCGTACTACGACCTGGTCGCGCACATGCTGGACGTGCAGCCCATCACCGCCGCCGCGCGCGGGCTGCCGCCCAAGACGAAGCGGATGCAGGAGGTGGCGAAGAAGCTGGGCCGCGAGGCGCAGTTCTTCTACCCGAACCTCGCCGTGCGCTTCGCCCCCGCGGGCGAACCCCTGCCCAACAAGTTCGGCGTGCTCCAGGAGGGCTGCAACTACTGCGGCGAGTGCGACATCGGCTGCAACCGCCGCGCGAAGAACACCCTGGACCTGAACTACCTGGCCGTCGCCGAACAGCGGGGCGCGGAGGTCACCACCCAGGCGGAAGTGACTCGCATCGAGCCCCTGTCGCCGGGCTACCGCGTCACCTTCACCGACCACGCCAGCGCCGGCATGCAGCGCACCGTGGAGGCCCGCCGCGTCTTCCTGTGCGCGGGCGCGGTGAACTCCACGGAGCTGCTGCTGCGCAACCGCGACGTGCACGGCACGCTGCCGGACCTGAGCGCGCGGCTGGGCACGCGCTACTCCGCCAACGGGGACTTCCTCGCCTTCGCCTTCGACACGAAGGAGCCGTGGGACCCCGCGGTGGGCCCCACCATCACCACCGGCATGGTGGTGGATGAAGGACAGGGCAAGGACAAGACCTGGTTCCTCTTCCAGGAGGGCGGGCATCCGGCGCAGGCCGCGGGGCTGATGGTGGCCATGGACCCCGACCGCGCCATGTCGCTCCCGGCGGACCTGCTCCAGCGCGAGCTGGTGAAGGTGCTGCGCACGCGCTCCAAGGAGATGGCCGCCATCGAGAACGAGCGCGGCCGCTTCCAGGCCGTGTTCCTGGCCATGGGTCGGGACAAGTCCAACGGTCGGCTGACGCTGTCGCCCATCACGCGCGAGCTCCAGGTGCAGTGGGACGTGCCCGCGAACCTGCCGCTGTACCGCACGCAGGAGCAGCTCTGCGAGGACGTGGCCCGAGCGCTGGGCACGCGCGCCGCCTACAACCCGCTGTGGGAGCGGCTGCACCTGCCGGTGTCCGTGCACAACCTGGGCGGCTGCGCGATGGCGGAGGAGCCCGCGTACGGCGTCCTCAAGCCCGACGGCCAGGTGCACGGCTATCCCGGCCTGTACGTCATGGACGGCGCGGCGCTGCCGGTGGGCGTGGGCGTCAACCCGTCCTCCACCATCGCCGCGGTGGCGGAGCTCAACGTGGAGCGGGCCATCCGCGAAGCGAAGGACGCACCGGGCTGGGTGGCGCCGGAGCGCGCACCCATGAAGGCCACGCCCGCGTACCCGCCTCGCGTCAGCTTGCGGATGATGCCGGAGGTGGAGACGGTGGCCTCGCCGGTGGTGCCCGGAACGGATCCGCTGGGCGACGTGGTGATTCCGCCCGGAGGCACGGTGGTGTCCCCCACGCCGGTGGTGGGCCTGCGCTTCACGGAGCGGATGAAGGGCTTCCTCCAGCCGAACCACCCGTCGCCAGAGGACTTCGCCGGAGCTGCGCGGGCGGGCCAGCGCGGCGGGCAGACGGCGGAGTTCGTCGTCACCATCACGCTGCCCAACCTGGACCGCTTCCTCGCGCAGGAGTCACACGGCGGCATCGTGCAGGGCACGCTGCACGTGCGCGGCTTCACGCCGCCCGGGGGCGCGCCGGTGGAGAACGGCGTCTTCAACCTCTTCGTGGGCACGGAGCGCTTCTACGAGCGGCGCATGCTGTACCTGCTGCCCTTCACTGGCGTGGATGGCCAGCCGTACCTCCTGGATGGCTACAAGGAGGTCAACGACGACGCGGGCTTCGACGTGTGGAGCGACACGTCCACGCTCTACACCGTGCTGCGCAAGGGGCACGAGCGCACCGGCCCCATCGTCGCCACCGGCATCATCCGGCTGCACCTGCCGGACTTCCTCCAGCAGCTCACCACGTTCTCCGTGCTGGGAACGTCCTCGCCGCTGAAGCAGGCGGACGCGATGCGGCGCTTCGGCGGCATGTTCATGGGCACGCTCTGGGACGTCTTCGCCCGCGCGAAGTTCGACTAGGGGGAACACACCATGGGCATGGCGAAGAAGTACGACGTGGTGGTGGTGGGCTCCGGCTTCGGTGGTTCCATCACCGCGCTCCGGTTGGCGCAGGCGGGCAAATCCGTGGCGGTGCTGGAGCGGGGCCGCCGGTACAACCCGGGCCAGTTCCCCCGGGACGTCACGCGCGCGGACGAGCTGCTCTGGCGCAATCCCATCCGCCCGGAGGCACGCGGGCTCTATGACGTGCGCTTCCTGTCCGGCATCGGCACGGTGACGGCGAGCGGCGTGGGCGGCGGGTCGCTCGTCTACGCGAACATCCACGTGCGGCCGGACCCCATCGTCTTCGACCATCCGCGCTGGCCCCGGGGCTTCAGCCGCGAGGCGTTGGATCCGTATTACGACAAGGTGGCGAACGAGCTGGACGTGAAGCCGTTCCCTGCGTCCGACCCGTTGCGCAAGCGCGACCTGTTCCAGCAGGCCGCGCGGCGCATGGGCCGCCAGACGTTCGACCCGGACCAGGCGGTGTCCTGGACGGAGCCCTCCGCCCCGGGCCGCAAGGCGTGCCAGCGCTGCGCGGAGTGCGAGTTCGGCTGCCAGTCCGGCGCGAAGAACACCCTGGACCTCACCTATCTGGCGCGAGCGGAGAAGCTGGGCGCCACGGTGTGGCCGGGCCTGTCCGTGTCCCACGTGCAGCGCGTGGCGGGCGGCTACCGGGTGCACTTCAAGGACCTGGCCACCGGGGAGAAGACGTCCGTGGAGGGCAGCCGCGTGGTGCTGTCCGCCGGGGCGCTGGGCACGGTGGAGATATTGCTGCGCAGCCGCGACCGCGCCCGCACGCTGCCGCTGGTGAGCGATTGGCTGGGCCGCGGCTACTCCGGCAACGGCGACTTCCTGGGCTCGCTGCACGGCAGCCGCGAGGAGATCCTCCCGTGGGGGGGGCCGGACGTGGCCACGGTGATGCGCTTCTTCGACGCCGCGCCGCGCTTCACCATGGTGACGGCCACGTTCAACCGGCCGGCGACGGCGGTGCTCGCGGGGCTGGGGCAGCCGCAGCTGGGCCTGCTGGGCGGTATGGGGGCCCCGCTGTGGCCGAAGCTATGGCCGCTGTTGCACGGCGCGTTCGCCAAGGGGCTGTTCAGCAAGCCGCTGGGCACCGGCGTGGATCCGGCGCGCACGAGCAACCTGTTCGCCATTGGCCAGGACAATGCCAACGGACACATGGTGCTCAAGGGCGACCGGCTGGACATCGAGTGGGACTACGCGAACGAGAACGTGGCGCTGGTGAATCGCATGACTTCAGCGATGCATGAGCTGGCCTCGCAGTATGGCGGGACGTTCGCGCCGCTCGTCACGTGGGAGCTGTTCCGCCGGCCGTTCACGGTGCACTCGCTGGGCGGGGCGCACCTGGCGGAGTCGCCGGGCCGAGGCGTCGTGTCGACGGAGGGCGAAGTGTTCAACTACCCCGGACTGTACGTGGCGGATGGCTCCGTCATCCCCACGTCCATCGGTTTCCATCCGGTGATGACCATCAGCGCGGTGGCCGAGCGCATCGCGGAGGCGGTGGCCCATGGCTTTTGATTACCGAAGCAGCGCGGCGGTGTCGCGGACGCGGTCCCAGGATGTCTCGCTCCAGGGCCTGCCCATGGCGGAGCGGTACGACTTCCTCGCGGGCGACGGCGTGCCCCTCAAGCTCACCCGCTACGTGGGCGGCACGAAGGGGCCGGTGCTGCTGGTGCACGGCGCGGGCGTGTGGAGCGGCATGTTCATGCTGCCCACGCTGAAGGAGAACTTCGTCCAGTACCTGGTGCGCCACGGTTACGACACGTGGCTCCTGGACTGGCGCGCCAGCGTGCAGCTGCCCCTGCGCCAGTTCACGCTGGACGACGCGGCGGACCACGACATGCCGACGGCGGTGCGGCGCATCCGCGAAATCACCGGCGCGGAGTCGGTGCAGGCGGTGGTGCACTGCGCGGGGTCCGCGGCGTTCTTCATGTCCATGGCCGCGGGCCACCTGCAGGACGTGCGCACCGTGGTGGCGTCGCAGGTGGCGCTGCACCACCACACGCCGGCCTCCACGCGCTTCAAGGCGCTCCTGCGGGTGCCGGAGCTGCTGGACGCGGGGCTGGACTCGCTCACGCCGGATGACGCGTCCCGCACGCCGTTGTTCCAGGCGGCCTTCACGAAGGTGGCGGGCTTCCTGCGGATGGAGTGTGACAGCCCGGTGTGCCACCGGTTGTCGTTCATGTACGGCCGGTTGTACCGGCACGCGCGCCTCAACCAGGAGACGCACGCGCGGTTGGAGGAGCAGTTCGGTAGGTGCAACCTGCTGACGTTCCGCCACCTGGGGCAGATGTCGCGCGGCGGTCACGCGGTGAAGTTCGACTACGGCCGCGCGGAGAACCTGCGGCGCTACGGGCAGGCACGGCCGCCGGACTACCTGGACCCGGAGCCCTTCCAGCGGCCCATCACGTTCGTCTCCAGCGAGCAGAACCGCACGTACCTGCCGTCGTCCACGGAGCGCACCTTCCAGTGGCTGCGCGAGGCGAACGGCGCGCGCTGGTACCAGCGTCGCATGTTGCCGGGCTACGGCCACCTGGACACCTTCATGGGCAGCACCGCCGCGGAGGACACGTATCCGGTGCTGCGCGAGGCGCTGGAGTTCCAGCCCCGCTGACGGCCCTCGGCCGTCCAGGGAAGCAGGAGGAGGGGCGAGCGGTCGCGGACGATGGCGGCCCCTTCGCGGGTGCTTACCGTTGGGCCGACGTTGGAAGTCTCTTCCCTCGCTCGGCTTACGTGGAGGCCCGGATGAAAGCGGTCGTGCTTAAAGGCTATGGGGACGTGGACGTGCTCGCGGTGCAGGAGATGCCCGAGCCGAAGGTGGGGCCGGGCGAGGTGAAGGTCCGCGTCACCGCCGCGAGCATCAACCCGGTGGACTGGAAGATCCGCCGAGGGGACATGAAGGGGCGGATGGACCTGAAGTTCCCCACCATCCTCGGGCGCGACGTGTCCGGTGAGGTCGTGGAGGTGGGCACGGGCGTGGAGGACTTCGAGCCCGGCGACCGCGTGATGGGCCTGGTGAACGCCGGCTACGCGGAGACGGTGGTCGCGCCCACGGAGGCCTGGGCGAAGGTGCCCGACAACCTGGACCTGCGGGCCGCCGCCGCGCTGCCGCTGGTGACGCTGACGGGCACGCAGCTCATCGAGGAGCACGTGCGGCCCTCGCAGGGGGAGACGGTGCTCGTCACTGGCGCGCTGGGCGCGGTGGGGCGCTCGGCCGTCTTCGCTGCGCGGGCGCGGGGCGCGAAGATCTGGGCGGGTGTGCGGAAGACGCAGGTGGAGGAGGCCCGGAAGCTGGGCGTGGACGGCGTCGTCGCGCTGGATGATCCGAAGGACGTCGCGAAGCTGCCCACGCTGGACGCGGTGGCGGACACGGTGGGCGGTGAGGCCGTGGCGGCGGTGCTCGACAAGGTGAAGCACGGCGGGACCGTGGGCAGCGTGCTGGGTGAGCCGAAGGGCGCGAAGGAGAAGGGCCTCGTCGTGCGCAGCTTCATGGCCCATCCGGATGCGCGCCGGCTCGAGCAGATCGCGGTGAGCGCGGCGAAGGGGGACCTGGTGATTCCCATCAGCCGGACGTTCAAGCTGGACGACGCGCGCGAAGCCCAGAAGGTCGCGGAGCAGGGCGGCGTGGGCAAGGTGCTGCTCGTCAACTGACGCGGAAGTTCAGAACGGGGCGGCGCGGGTGAAGGACACGCGCTGCCCCGTCGCCGGATGCACGAAGGACAGCGTTTCGGCGTGCAGGTGCAGACGCAGGCCCGCGTGTCCGTACAACGGGTCTCCCATGATGGGCGCGCCCAGGCCCTGAGGGTGCGCCGCGTGGACGCGGAGCTGGTGCGTGCGGCCCGTGCGTGGATGGAATGCCACGCGCGTGTGGCTCACCGCGCGGTGGAGGACCTCCCAGTCGGTGACCGCGGGCTTGCCGTGGATGGGGTCGACGATCTGCCGGGGACGGTCGTCCAGGTCCACTCGAAGGGGCAGGGTGATGGTGCCCGAGCCGCCGTGCACGGGACCGTCGATGAGCGCCACGTAACGTTTGGCCACGTCGCGGTGGAGGAACTGGCGTTGAAGGGATGCGTGCGTGCGGCTGTCCAGCGCGGCGACGAGCAACCCGGATGTGTCCAGGTCCAGCCGATGCGCGAGCAGTGGTCCCGTGGCGTCGGGGTATCGCGCGCGCAGGCGGGTGAGCACCGAGTCCAGGAGGGATGCATCCCGGCCTGGCACGGACAGCAGGCCACAGGGCTTGTCGATGACGACCAGCCACGCGTCCTCGAAGACGATGGAGAGGTCCGGCGTGGGCGCGGGCGGTGGGACGAAGACGCGCGGGGCGGAGACCTCCAGGCCCTCCAGCATGAACGGGAGCAGGGGGCCGCACTTGTCGCGGCACGCCGGATAGAAGGCACCCTGGATGCGGCCTCCGGACGCGGGAGGCGTGCCCCACCAGAACTCCGCGAGCGCCACGGGCTGGAGTCCGTGCGCGAAGGCGTAAGCGAGAAGCTTCGCACCCGCGCAGTCGCCAGCACCGGACGGGGGCTCCGCGCCACCGTAGAGCGAGCGCAGGGGGCGGGTCTCGCCTCGGGCGTTGGTGATGGCGTAGGTGTCGTGGACCTGCTTCATGAAGCCGCGTGAGACGATGCGCCGCAGTCGGTCCAGCGCGCGCACGCGACGTTCCGCCTTTGCTCGGGCGGGGGCGAGCAGGTGGCGGGCCTCTTCTTGCGCCGCGTCCCACCGGCGCTTCTCCGCCTTGTCGCCCCGGCTCTCCTGGTCGAGCGCGTGAAGTGCCTGGGCGCGTTCGGTCTCCGTGAGCGCGGACATGGCCACGATGGCGGCGCGACGTTCATGGCGCTGGCGGCGTCTGTCTTCGTGGCGCACGCGCATGGCTTCGCGCTCCGTTGCCTCGCGTGTCTGACGGGCGTCATCGTCCTCGCGCACGCGACGCAATTCCTCTGAGGTGCTCCACATTTCGGCGCGGGCCAGCAGGGACTTCACCGTGGCGTCGGCCACCGGCTCGACGCGGGCGCGTGCCTCACGGTCGAATATGGGAGGCACGAAGCCCGATACGTCCCAGCGTCCCGCGAGCATCGCGGAGAAGGCTCGCAGCACTCCGAGCGTTCCGTCCGGCCGTCGCACCACGAGCACGCCGAACATCTTCCCGCCGTCCGGCCCCTGGAGGACGGCGCTGGCAATGCCGGGAGCGATGAATCCCTCGCGAAGCGTGGCCTGCAGCGACTCCGCGGCCCGGCGCGCGAGGGCGTGCGGGCCCACGGCGTCGAAGGGGCTCGGGAACGCACCTGGCAATTCATCCGCCTGGGGTGCCGGTTCGAGGAGGGTGACAAGCGGGTCCACGGCTTCGGGGTAGCACGAAACCCGATTCTTGGGGACGCAGGCATAAGGAGTGGCTGGTTGCTCTGCCTTCCTCCAGCGCCGCAGAATGGCTCGCCTCACCGCGCCCGTTCTTGGAAAGCCCGAATGTCATCCTGCCCGCTGTTCCGAACACTGCTGATGACGGCATCTCTTCTGCTCGTCCTCCCCCATTCCGCATCCGCGGACGATGATACAGCGGGGAAGCATAAATTTATCGCGTGCATCAACAAGGAGATGGTGGCGGCAAACTCGAATTGGAAGCTCTCGTCCGGGGACCTGAAGAAGTTCACGGATATTATTGACAGAGAGATCATGAAGGAACCTCTCGTCAAGAAGTCATCGGAGGAGCAGATGAGAGTCATCCATGAAATCGAGAATGCCACGCGCAAGGAAGTGCCCAGCCTGGAGCTCAAGACGGTCGATAAGATGATCGAGACGCTCAAGGCGAAGGGGATGCACTGTTCCTCGCAAGTGAAGCGGTAGCGCGAACCCAAGGGGCGGGTGCGCAGGCCTACGGAGAGGCTGGCCGGCTGGCGCGGAAGAGGGAAGTCAGCGCTCCATCACTCTCCTGTGCGCTTCACGGCTCTGCCTCCTGGACTTCCGCGGCCTATCTCGGATGACAATTCGTGCCTGCGCCCGGAGAAGGAGGAGACGTGATGGACGTTCCTGCGCGATTGCGTGAGTGGGTTGATGCGGGAAAGCAGGTAGGTCAGCGCAGGGACCTGGTTCGTGATGGAGAGTCCATCTACCAGACCATGGGGTTCAGCGCTCGGGGGATGCCTTTGTGGCCTATTGCTTTGAGATTCCGGAGGCGCTGAACATGACACCTCAGAAGGGGCGGAAGATTCTCCAGGTTGGATGAATAGGGGTTGAGGCGGTCTAGACTGTCTGCATCCATGGCCACTGCCCGTCCTGTCGCTGCTGGCGTCCTGCTGTTGACCGCGCTCCTGCTTCCCACCTGGGGCGTAGAGGCTCGCACTGCCATCCTGAAGGCAGGGGAGGGCTGGAAGCTGGAGGTGGACGGCCAGCACTACGTGGCGAAGGGCGTCACCTTCAGCGGCACGGGCGGGCCCGCGAACTTCGACAAGGATTGCGAGCAACTCAAGACCCTGGGCGTCAACACGCTGCGCACCTGGGGCACGGGGGATGAAACAGCCGCGCTGCTCGATGCCGCGCACAAGCATGGCCTGCGCGTGCTGGTGGGACTGTGGCTGCGGCCGGGCCGCCCGGGCATGGAGAATGACGACGCATTTGACTACGTGCGCGACGCCAAGGGCCGTGAGGCGCAACTCCAGGCCACTCTCGCGCAGGTGCGCCGCTTCAAGGACCACCCGGCGGTGCTCGCTTGGGGCGTGGGCAACGAAGTCATCCTCAATTCGCCGGATGATCCGTCCAAGGTCGCCTACGCGCGCTTCCTGGAGAAGGTCGTCCGCGCGGTGAAGAAGGCGGACACCACGCACCCGGTGCTGTCCGTGGATGCTTGGACGCTGGGCATCCCGTTCTGGGAGAAGTACGTGCCCTCGCTGGATGCGTATGGCTTGAACGTCTACGGCCGGGGCATCCACGCGCTGGCGGATGCGGTGAAGCAGGCCGGTGGCCGCAAGCCGTGGTTCATCACCGAGTTCGGTGCGCAGGGCGAATGGGAGGCCCCCAAGGACGCTCGCGGCGTGCCCCAGGAACCCGGTGACGGGGAGAAGTACGACGTCATCGTGGACGGCTGGCGCAACGCCCTGGCTCCCCACGTCCAGGCGGGCCGGTGTCTGGGATTGTTCGTCTTCAACTACAGCGCGGCGCTGGACCACACGGGCCTGTGGCTGGGCATGCTGTCCGGTACGTCCACGCGGCCGGCGTGGCACGCGGTGCGGGAGGCGTACACGGGCGTGAAGCCAGCGCCCGAGTTGCCCGTGCCGGTGCGCCTGGAGGTCCGGGGCTTGGAAAAAGACTGGGCGACCGTGGCCTTCGACGTCACCTCCGCCACTCCGCTGGACGTGTCTTTCGCCTACAACTTCCGGGGCGCGCCAGCCCGAGCAGAGCGCGACCGCGTGACGATGCTGGAGTCCCGGAAGGGGACCACTCCCGGTACGTGGCGGGTGCGTCTGCCAGTCGTGACGGGCGCCATCAAGCTGTACGGCCTGGCGAAGGACGGCGCGGGGAACCTGGTCGCGGCCACGA
The DNA here is from genome assembly GCF_003986945.1 of Corallococcus sp. AB018. NCBI lineage: Bacteria > Pseudomonadati > Myxococcota > Myxococcia > Myxococcales > Myxococcaceae > Corallococcus > Corallococcus sp. AB018. Next base: position 18,306 of record NZ_RAWR01000053.1, read on the forward strand.
CGTCCGTGTCGGCTCCAGCGACTCCCTGAGGCCCTGCGCTACAGTCCAGCGCCATGTCCTGGCGTCTGCTGTCCCTCTTCCTGCTGTGCCTTTCAACGGGATGTGGCCACTACGGTCTTCCCCCGTCCACTGCGAGTCATGGTCACCTGTCGCTGGCCATGGATGCCTACCTGGACGACCCGAGCTCCTATGAGCGCCGCATCGCCCAGGGCACGAACTTCGGGTTCGTCACCACCGACGCGTTTGCTTCCTTGAAGGCCCCTTCCGTGGAGCTGGAGCCTGACCAGGCGCCCCGTGTCTTCGAAGAGGTCGTCCAGGTCCTGAAGGGAAATCCCTCCGACGCGGAGCTTCGCCGCGCCTTCGGGGAGCTGCGAGCCTCATGCGACGCGGACTACGAGAAGGCGTGCGTGTTCTTGAAGGAGCAGGTGCAGCCTTCGGTCATCCTTGAGGCCGCGGCGGTACGCCCCATGAAGCGGGAGCCGCGGTTCACCCACACCCAGTACGCGCTGATCATCCTCGGCTGCCGGCTGGATGTGGATGGCCGCCTGCGCGACTGTCAGGTCATCGAGAGTGGGCCGGAGCATGAAGCAGCGCACCTCATCGCGCAGCTCTCAGAGGACCGGTACAGGCCGTGGATGCTGGCGGGGCATCCGATGAGCCGCCCGTACACCGTCAACTTCCATCCCATCTACGGCAGCAACCGGAGCCCGGACCTGTCCACGGAGTTGAAGCTGGAGTGGGCCCGGAAGCGGGTGGGGTGGTCCCCTACGAGCACCTCGGCCTGGACCAACCTGGCCGCGCAGCTCGCCATCCATGCACCGGATCATCCGCACTATCCCCGGGTGCTGGCCCGGGCCTACGCGATGGCGCCCGAATACTGGTGGATCGCCACGGAGATGGCCTGGCAGCGCGTCCAGGCGGGCCAGCACTCCGACGCGCTGAAGGCACTGCGCCCCGCCATCCGCCGCTCTGCGCTGGGCGAGCACCCCAACCCCTACGTGCTGGAGACCGCCGCCGCCGCGCACTTCGGGCTGAACCAGTGCACCGAGGCGCTGGCGCAACAGCGCAAGGCCGTGGAGCTGCTGCCCGCGAAATGGCCCGCGCCGGAACGGGAACGCTTCGAGCGCAAGCTCCAGGATTACCAGTCCGCCTGCGCCACGTCTCCGGCCACTCCCTGAAGCACCGCGCTCAGGGAGTGAGCGGCCCGTCCTCCGGGAACTGACGCGCCCATCCAGGGGCGAGGTTGGCATTGGCCTTCAACGCCGCATCGCGGTCCGCGCGGGCCTGGGCAGAGCCTGGGTCCTTCGTGCGAAGGATTGCCGCGCGCAGCAGCAGGGCTTCGGGCCAGTTCGGACGCTCCTTGAGCAACGCGTCCGCCAGCGCGAGTCCCTTGGACAGGAGTGGCTCCGGATCCTGCTTCGCGGCGTTTCGCGCCACTGCCCACTCACGGAACAGCTGGCCCTCCTCCAGACGGACCTCCCGATTCAGGGGCTCCACCTGGAGGGCCTCCTCGTAGGACTTCTCCGCTTCGACGAACTCCTTCTCCGCCTTCTCCGGATCCGTGCGGGCCGAATGGCGGGCACGCAGGCTGAACATCGTCCCGGTGGCGAGATAACGCAGGACGCGGTCCTGGCCGATCCGCTCCATGATGTCGAGGCTTTCCCACGGTCGCTTGAGCACGGGGTCGGGATCCCGGCCCTGCTCCAGCAGGTGGCGCGCCAGGATGTGGGAAACCTTCATGCGGCCTGCGAACTGCTGGTTCTTATGGGTTTTGAAGAAGGGGCGCGCCTGGCTGTAGAACGCATCCGCCCGCTCCGCCTGCTCGGTGGGATCCGCTCCCCGCCACCAGGCATATTCCGCTCGCGCCGCGTGGACCGCCGCCTGCCCGAACTTGCTCAGGTCCAGCGAGGGCGCCAGCTTCGCCGCCTGGGCCTGGGCTGCCTCCGCCTGCTGAAGCAGGGCGGTGGGGTCGCCTCCGTGCTCCCAGGTCTCCCTCGCATGCTCCAGGAGGACGAGCCCCAACTCGTGATGCAGGGTCGGATTGTGGGCCCCGTCGAGGAGGGCATTGCGGAGGTGGTGCGCGGCCTGCTCGAACCTCCATGGGGCCGTCTCGCCTTGGGCTCGCTTCCGCAAGGCGTGCGCCACTTCGGTGTGCGCCCACAGGAGCCACACCTCGGCTGCCTTCGTGCTGCCGCCACCCATCGCATGCCACACGGCCTTGTCTGCTGGCTCCAGGTCCTGGTCGACATCCTTCGCCGTGGGATTGGAAGCCCTGGCCAGGAGGAGCTCCCCCAGTTGGACCCAGTACGCGGCCACGCGCTTTTCGATCGCGACCGCGCTCCGCCAGGCTTCGATGGCCTGCTCCTGGTGCTTCCATCCGTTGGAGCCAACCCTCCAACTCCCGACCTGGAGGTCAGCCTCCGTCCAGAGCTGGAGGAGCCGGGCGCGCAGGAGGTGGAACGCGAGGTCGCGTCCCGACGGAGGAACGGCCTCCAGCAGGTCCAGGGCCTCCTGGAGCTTGTAGAAGTCCACGCGGCTCTCCTTCAGGACCGCCTCGGTTTCCTGCACCATCACCCGAGTCCGTTCCATGCGGCCGCATGCGCTCGCGGGCTCCAGCTCCAGGATGCGTTGCGCGGTCTCGACGGCCTTCCTGCGCAGGGAGAGGAAGGCCGCGTAGGTATTCGGGCGCTCCGCGAGCATGGTGAGGAATCGCGCCTTTTCGCAGGCGAACCCGGCATGGCCGGGATCCACCCGGGCGGCTGCGTCCAGCGCCGCGAGGCCTTCTTTCCCCGGGCCTGACTCCTCGTCGTCCCCGCTGGACAGCAGCAGCACGGGCCCGGAGTTGAGATGAAAGAGGTTCATTCCGGCGGCCTCGAACCGCGCCAGGCCCAGGTGGGCCGGGGCGAAGCTCTCCGCCGTGGTCCTGGCATCCTTGAGCGCCTGGAACGCGGCCGTCATGTCCTCGCCCGTCTCCTTCCTCCTATTCCCCTTCCAGTGCCAGGCGGCACGCAGCAGGAACACGTCCGCGCGCATCAGCCGCGCTTCCACGAACCAGGGATGCTTCGTATTCACGCCCTCCAGCAGCGCGAGCGCCGCGTCCAGGCGGTCCTCATGCATCGCGACCAGCGCCGCGCCGTAGTCCGTTGACGGGTACTCCGCACCCGCCGCCTGCCGCAGCAGCGTGAGCACCGGTTCCCGGTACTTGCTCTCCGCGTCCTGCTCGCGCGCCTTCCGTTCGTCCGGGTCGGGAGCGGTGATGGCTTCCAGCCGCAGCGCGCGGTAGCGCTCGCTCAGGATCTGCGTCCGGACCCACGCCACGCGAGGGTCTCGGAAGCCCGCGTTCCAGGCAGCCTCGAGGTGCGTCAGCGCTTCCGCCTCGCGACCCAGGGCCCGTTCCCCGCACCCGAGCGCATAGTGTCCAGGACCCTGTGCCTCGGCGCCTCCGAGCGCCATCTCCTGGGAGACGGTCTCCATCCAGCCGCGCAGCTCCGCCTGCTCCGCGCGCACGTCGTGCAGGCGGGCCATGCCCACCGAGCGGGCCCGGGCCTCGATGCGTTCCGCGGCGCTGATGAAGTGCGCGGCCCAGGTCGTGTCCCGCTGGGATTGCCTGTCCGCCGCGCAGGCCGTTGCCGCAATGATTAGCAGGACCTGCAAGGCCAGCACGCCGCTCCTGGACCTTCCAGAGGTGGCTTTGCTCGGGACGTCATTCAATGGCGCGGCTCCTGGTGCGTTCCGTGACGGGCCGGAACGTGTGCCATTCCAGGATACAAAGCCTTACGCGGTCATGGGCATTTTGCTTGCGCGACGCACTGAATCGCCACGCTCAAGGCACCTTGGGCATATCCTCGGGGAACTGACGCACCCATCCGGGCGCGAGGTTGGCATTGACCTTCAGCGCCGCATCGCGGTCCGCGCGGGCCTGGGCCGAGGCCGGATCCTTCGTGCGCAGGAGCGCCGCGCGAAGCAACAGGGCTTCGGGCCAGTTCGGGCGCTCCTTCACCAATGCGTCGGCCAGCGCGAGCCCCTTTGCCAGCAAGGGCTCCGCGTCCTGCCCCGCGGCCTTCATCGCCACCGCCCGGTACCGGTTCAACTCACCCATGGCCAGACGGGCCTCCTGACTCCGAGGTTGCTGTCCCAGGGCTTCGGTCAGGGCCGCCAGCGCGTAGTTGAGAAGCGTCTCCGCCTGAGGGGCATCTGTCCGCGCAATCCATCGGGCCAGTACAAGGGCATCCTCCCCGAGGGTTCGCAGGTAGGAGACGCGCTTGTGCACGGTCAGCATGGCCATCAGGTCGATGGACTTCCTCCGCCGGTCGAGGGCGGGCTCTGGATCCCGGCCCTGCTCCAACTCGTAGCGCGCCTGGGTTTGAAGCATCTGCAGGAGGCCCAGGATGGCCTCCGTTTTCGTGGGTCTCTCGGACATGGCTTGCGCGTAGAGGGCTTCGGCCTTGTCCACGTCGGGGGAGGGATCCTCTCCTCGCCGCCAGGCGTACTCCGCTCGGAGCGCGGCGATGTCCGCCCGCCCCAGCACCCCGGGGCCATGTCCGGAGTCCAGCTTCGTGGCTACCGCCTGTGCCGCCTCCGCCGCGTCGAGCAGCTCCGCGGGATTGCCTCCGTGTGCCCAACGCTCCTTCGCCTGCTCCAGGAGGATCCGCCCCAGGGCGTGATGCAGGGACGACTCCTGGGGCTGCTGGGTGAGCCCGTCGCGGAGGCGTGCCCTGGCGGTCTCCCACGCCTTCCCGGACTCCTCACCCCGGGCCCGGCTTCGCAGGGCCTTCGCCATCTGGACGTGGGCTCCCAGCAGCCACAACCCGGGCGCCTTCGTGCGCAGGGTGCTTGCCTTGGCCCAGGCGGCTTCCGCCTGTTCCAGGTCCACGGCGCCGTCCTCCATCAACGGGTCCATGCCCCGCTCCACGAGCAGCTCCCCGAACTGGATCCAATACGCGGGGATGCGCGCTTCGAGCGCGAGGATGGTCCGCCAGACGTCGAGCGCCTGGTCGCGGTGCGCGCCGTGCCGGTCCCCGACCCGGGTATGTCCCCAGTCGTTCTCGATGATCACCCAGAGTCCGAGGACCCGGGCGTGCAGGAGGTGGAACGCGAGGTCCCGCCCCGCTGGGGGCACGGCCTTCAACAGATCCTGCTCCTTGGGCATATCCGGGCCGTAACCTTCCTGCCTCGCCCTCTCCGCTCGGGACACCTGGGTCCGGATCCGTTCCATGTAGGCGCAGCGGCTGGTGGGGTCCCGGGCCAATATCGCGTCGGTGGTCTCGACCGCTTCGTTGAACAGATGGCCCTGGAAGTGATCCTTGCGACGCGGATGCTCCGCCAGGGCATTGAGCATTCGTGCCCGCTCACAGGGCGGTGCGGGGGCGGCGGGGTCCAGCCGGGACGCGATGTCCAGGGCGCCGAGCGCACTGCCCGCGGGCCCCAGACCCGCTTCGTAGGTCAACGGCACGGTGCCGGGCGGGTCGGTCCGGATGACGGCGATGACGGCGGCCTCGAAGCGCGCCTGCGCCAGGTATGCCTGCATCTGGCTCTCCGCCGTGGTCCTGGCCGCGGCGAGGGCCTCGCGGCCGTGCTCCAGCCGCGCCCGGGCCGCGCCCTCCTGTCCTTCCTCCCACAGCTGGGCGGCGCGGAGCAGCAGCACATCCGCGCGCAGCAGTGGCGCCTCGACGAACCAGGGATGCGAGGCGGCCATGGGCTCCAGCAGGGCGGCCGCCGCGTCCAGCCTGCCCTCATGAAAGGCGATGAGCGCCGCGAGGAGATCCGCCGACGGGGCCTCCTTCTCGCGGGCCTGACGGAGCAGGGCGAGCACCGGCTCGCGGTGCTGACGTTCCGTGTCCTGCTCGCGCACCCTCCGCTCCTCCGGATCCAGCACCGTCAACGCCGTGATGCGCTGCTCGCGGTAGCGCTGGCTGAGCGCCAGGGCCCGGGCCCACACCACCGAGGGCTCACGAAAGCCCGCGCCCCATGCGGCCTCCAGGTGCTCGATGGCCGCGTTCAGGTCGCCCAGGGCCAGCGCCCCCCGCCCGAGCGCGGCATGTCCAGGCCCCTGGGCCTCGGCGCCTCCGAGCGCCATCTCCTTGGACAACGTCGCCATCCAGCCGCGCAGCTCCGTCTGTTCCGCGCGCACATCGTGCAGCCGGGACAGGCCCACCGCGCGGGCCCGGGCCTCGATGCGCTCGGCCGCTTCGGTGAAGTGCGACGCCCAGGAGGTGTTCCGCTGGGAGGGCTTGTTCGAAGCGCACGCCGAGGCCAGGACGAGCACCAGGAGGGGCAACGCCCGCACGGTGTTCCGGGGCCAGCCAGGGGGCGCGGCGTTCGAGGCGTCTTTCAAGCAGACAGCTCCAGGTGTGCGTTCCGGAAGGAAACCGATTTCAGGATACGCAGCTTCGCGGCGACACGGGTTGTTCGCTGGGCCAATTCCGCCAGCGCTGCCTCGCGGTCTAGAGTGCGGACCATGCGTTGGAGCTGGCTGTTCCTGTCCCTGCTGCTTGGATTCACCGGATGTGCCCATTCGGGCGTCCCGACCCTGCCCGCGAGTCATGGCCATCTGATGTCCGAGATGGAGGCCTTCCAGTTGAAGAAGGGCCTACCGTCGTCGGGGATGTGGGACGTCGCGATAGGGGCCGAGGTGGCGCCGAAGCCGCCGCTCAAGCTGGAGCCAGAGCAGGCACCTCTTGTCTTCGAAGAGGCGGTCAGGACGCTGGGTGGGACCCCCGGCGAGGATGCAGCCCTCAGCGCATTCCGGGACATCGTGGCCGCGTGTGTGGCAGGTCTCGCCGAAGCTTGCAGGCTCGAGTCCGAGGCATTCACCGGTCCGAAGGTGATCTCGCCGGCGGCCTTCACGTATCCCGAGGCGCTGCTCAGGCCAGGTGCGTTCGCCTTCATGGTCTTCCACTGCCGCATCGGCGCGGATGGCCAGGTGCGTGACTGCAAGATCGTGGAAGGGGCGCGGCTGCCCGGCGTCGAGCAGAACCTCGCGGCGTGTCAATTGGCTCGATATCGTCCCGCGACCATCTCGGGGCACCCCGTGAGTGTCGACTACACCTTCCACGTGCGCTTCGTTCCGCAGGGGATCACGTTGAACAGGCATCAAGAACTGGAATGGGCCCGGCTGCGGGTCCGCCAGAATCCCGAGAGCCGTTCGGCATGGCTCAACCTCGCCCGGGAGCTCGCGAAGAATAATCCAGGGGATCCGCTCTATCCCCAGGCCGTCGCCCGCGCCTACTTCCTGGCGCCCAGGAGCGGGTGGGCCGCCAGCGAGGCCGCGTGGCAGCTCGTGCAGTCAGGCCAGTATGCGCCGGCCCTCGGCGCGGTGCGTCCCTTCGTGCGACGCAGCCACAATCCCTATGTGCTGGAGACCGCCGCCGCCGCGCAGTTCGGGCTGAAACAGTGCACCGCCGCACTGGCCGAACAACAGAAGGCCGTGGAGCTGCTGCCCGCGGAATGGCCCGCGCCGGAACGGGAGCGCTTTCAGCGCAAGCTCCAGGACTACCAGTCCGCCTGCGCCCCGCCCAAGTCCGTCAGCGCAGCGACGGATCCTCGCTGATCCGCGCCACCGCGCCGTGCAGGATGCCCAGCTGCCGGGGCACGCGCTCCAGCAGCGCGCCCAGCACGGGGTCGTCACTGGTGCGTGGCAGCGCCAGGGCCGGTAGGGGCGGGGGCTCGCGCCGCTCCTGCAACGCGCTGGCGAGCAGCTCCAGGCTGTCGCTGGCCCGCTGCGCCAGCTGCTGCGGCAGCACCGTGGAGGTCCTCCCATCGAAGCGCCCCGTGCCCAGCGCCGTCACCGCCAGCGCGAACCTGCGCGCGTAGGTGAGCAGCGCCATGCCCGGCTCCAGGTGCCCGGGCGGGCCCCGGTACTCCGTCATCAACCGCTGGAAGGACGACTCCGCCTCCAGCAGCGCCTGGTCCAGGCGGCGGCGCTCCTCGTTCACCGCGGGCTCCGTGCCGCTGCGGTGGGTGACGAGCTGTTGCAGGTACTTCCCGTCCGCGCGCAGGGCGGAGGCCGCCGCGTCCGGGAAGCGGCGGCGCTCCGGGCTGGGCCACAGCGTCCATGAGCCCACCAGCGCCAGCGCCCCCGCGATGAGCACGCCCAGTGAGCGCTGCGACGCCACCGTCCAATCCCCGGAGCTGAGCGTGGCCATCAAGAGATAGTCCGGCGTGAGCAGGACCTGGAACGCGCCGAAGTTCAGCGGCAGCAGCGCCACGGAGATGGCCGTCAGCACGCTGATGACGCCAATCATCATCGGCGGCGTGTGCACCGTGGTCGCGATGAGCGCCGCCAGGCTCGCGCCCACCAGCGTCCCCAGCGTGCGCTGGAGCACGCGCTCCTCCGTGCTGCCCGCGTAGGGCTGGAGGATGGAGATGACCACGAGGCTCACCCAGTGCGCGTCGCCCACCTGCAATGCCCGCGTCAGCCCCAGCGCCGCCGTGGCCACCATCCCCGTGCGCAGCGCGTGCCGCAGCACCACCGAGTCCGCGTGCAGGTGGTCGCGAATCGGCCGCCACAGGGAGAACCCCGGCGCCTGTCTGGGACCGCCCACCGTGCCCTTGCCTCGCGCCGACACCGGGTCTCCGAAGAGCAGGCCCGACGCCGTCTCGTGCGCCACACCCGCGTGCTCGCGCAGCCGGTCCAGCAGCGTGGCGACGTGCGTGGACAGCGGCCCCTTCGCGCTTTGCCGCACCGGGGGCACGGCCATCCTCGCGGGCTGCCGGCGACGGGGTCTCAGCGCCAGCCGGGGCGGCTCGCGCATGCCCTCGTTGCGCTCCTGCCTCAGCGCCCGCGATACCCATTGGTCCATCGCGCCGAAGGCCTCGCACAGCCTGATGACCCGTTCGCGTGTGGCGTGCATGTGCGGGTCGCGCCCCACCACCTGCATCGCCTCCGCCAGAGCACTGAGCAGCGCCACCATGGGCTCCACCAGCTCCACCAGCACCAGCAGGTGTTCGCCGCGCCGGGACTCGTCTGGCCTCCCGCGCCGCGTGGCCGCGAGCACGTCGCGCGCCCGTTCGATGTCCGGGCGGATCCGCGCGTGGCGCTTCAGCCCCGCTGCCCACGACTCGGCCGTGGCTCCATCCCGCGTGGCCCTTCCCAGGTCCTCCGCCGCGATCGCGAGCCCCGCGTACACCTGCGCCACCGCCCGGCGCGCGGGGCGATAGGGCCTGAGCGGCCACAGCAGCAGTGACAACGCCATCGCCCACAGGCCCCCCAGCAGCAATGCCGCGCCTCGCAGCACCGCCTCTCGCGGCGAGGCGGTGGGCGCGCCCAGCGACACGACGAAGATGACGGCGAGCTGCCCTCCCACGGAGCCCGCTGTCTCGCCGTAGCAGCGCGCGAAGTTCGCCGCGGTGACACCCAGGAGCAGCAGCGTGGCGTCCACCACATAGGTGTGGCCCGCGGGCGCGGCGAGCAGGCCGACCAGCGCCCCCAGCACCGTCACCACCCCCATGACGCGCGCCCGCACGCGGTAGGAACCGCCCTTGTCCGCGAGCGTGACGAGCAGCCCCGTGAGGCCCGCCCAGCCGGCCTGGGGCACGGTGGTCAGGAAGGACAGACACAGGGGCAGGGCGGTGGCGACGGCGGCCCGGATGCCCGCCCACAGGGCCGGTCTTCCGGGGTCCACCCGGAGGAGCGACTGGAGGTGTCTCCGCAGTCGATGGCGCATGGATTTCGGGGGAGCGGCGGGCCGTCACCCCAGAGGGTGGCTACGGCCGTCCCCATCCACAGGCGGGGGAAGGTCCTCCCCCTCAAGGCCCGGGCGCCACCCGGGCAGTACCCCGGGCCCCGCGCCACAAGCCCCTCCCTCCCGGAAGGCGGAGGCGGGTGGCCCGGCGTCAGCCCGTTCCCAGGGCCGGCGCAGCCTCGTTGGGCGCGCCTTCCGCTTCGAGCGCGGTGCCGTCCCATGGGATGTAGCGCACGCCCGGCATCTGCTCCGGGCCATGGAACTCCAGCGCGCCCACGGTGGAGGTCAGCTTCCCGGTGGGCTTCCACGCAGCGAAGGGGTGGGGCCGGGAGAACAGCTGCACCTCGCAGCGGGCCACGTCGCTCTGGGCCACCATCACGTCCCAGCCCTTGGGGTCGCGGTACGCGTAGCCCACCAGCGTGCGCGGGTCGCACCACGCGCGGCCCTCCACGGCCACGGTGGCGGACGCGGCGCGGAAGGACAGCTCCCCGGACGCGGGCGACGTCACGCGCGACAAGAGCACGTGGGGCATTTCATGGAACGTGTGCTCGGCGTCTCGCGTGCGCAGGTAGATGGGCGACAGCTGTGGGTGGCCCCGCTTGCGCTTCGCGCGCACCGCCATGATCTCCAGCCGCGCGTCCGGGTCCTCGGAGAAGCGCGGGCAGTACAGCCACGTCAGCTCCTCCAACCGCCGGTGGCCCCACAGGTGCTTCTGCAGGCCGGGCGCGCCCTTCACGTCGATGCGCTCGCCGTCCACCGTCACCGTGCCTTCGAAGAGGACGTCGTCGTGCACGTGGGCCACCTGCGTGGGCAGGGGCAACAGCGCGGTGCCTCGCGGTTCGCGGCGCACGGGCTCCGGGTGTCCGCCCTGGAAGCGCAGGTCCCACGCGATGGAGTGCCCGCCGCTGGCCACCTGTCCGTGGACGTGGCCGGGCGTCAGCTCCGAGTCCGCGATGCGCACGCCGCCGTCCGGCAGCGCCGTGAACGCGGAGGCCGGATGGATGGCCTTGAGCGCCACCGCGGGCCGATCCTGGGACGCGCAGTCGAACGCCGCCGCCCACAGGGTGGCGCGAGGCTCGCCGCCGCTGCCCGGCGCGGGCGTGAACAGGGTGTAGCGCAACCACCAGGCGCGGTCTCCGCCCGGGTCGAGCACCACCAGGAACCAGATTTCGAAGAACCCCTGCTGATGACCGTTCCAGCGCGGCAGGTTGGCGCGCTTGCGCGACGGCATTTGGATGAATCCCCCTCTTCGCGCGGCGTTCACGGCCCCGACGCCGCGCGCAGACCCTCACGCTGGCAGATGGGGCCCGGTGCGAGCAAGGGGCCCCGGGGTCGCGGATCCGCGAGCATGGGGACGCTGGTGACTCAGGCGCCCGGAGCGCCCCAGGACACGCGGTACGTGACGCTGTCGTCGTCGAACTGGACCACGTCCACCTGCGTGGCCGGGCCGCTGGCGGCGCGCACCGTGGCCAGCATCACGCCCTGCTTGAAGTAGCGCAGCAGGCCAGGCTCGTTGAGCCACAGGTCCGCCTCGCGCTCGCCGCGCTCGGTGATGCGCACCTCGGTGTAGTTGTTGCCGGTGCGGAAGCTGTGCTGCGTGCGCAGGAGCATCCGCTTGGGGCCGATGAGCCGCAGCACGCCCAGCAGCGCCCGGCCCACCATCGTGTCGCGGTAGCCGTCGATCATCCGCTCGCCGAGCATCCGCCACGCCACCGGATCCGGCTGCTCCGGGTGCAGCGTCTTCGCCGTCAGCGCCACGCAGCGCGTCCACGTGTCCAGCGAGTACGCGGGCTGCAGGGGCCGGTCCAGGTCCAGGCCCTCCTTGCGCAGCTGCTCCTTGAGGGCAAAGGGCACCTTCCCGGAAAGTCCCCGGACGAAGAGTCCTTCGACGATGGTCGGGAATACGAGTTTCTCGGCGGTGGCCATGGGGGCCATTCCGCCCAGCACCGCGCGTTCTGGTCAAGACCTACCGCCCGGGCGACGTCCAACGCCCGAAAGCGCGGTCATCCTCCAGGGCCATTCCACCCGTTCCCGCACCCGTGAAACATCACGTGTATCCGCGAAATTCACGCAAGGTGCGTAAACACTCCCAGCCCTCGCGGGGAGCGTCCATCTGGTAGCGTCCGGGCGCCCTGGCTCCCCCTGGCTGACCTCCCGATGACGTCCCGTGTCCTGACGTGCCTGCTGCTGTCCGTGCTGTGCGCGCTCCCGGCCCTGGGCGCCCGGCCGGTGCCCGCGCCGGCCGCGGACGGCATGGCGATGCTCCAGCGGGTGGATACGGCGCGGGTCCAGGGCAGCCCCAGCACGCTGCGCACGGAGCTGGACGCGCAGCAGGCGAAGGCTCCCAAGGACCCCATGCCCCGGGTGTACCGGGCCTTCCTCGCGCTGCCCTCGGACGAGAGCTTCGCCGAGTTCAAGGCGCTGGCGGTGGTGTACCCGGAGAACCCGTGGCCGCACGTGGGGATGGGGCTCGTCTACGTGCGCTGGGGCATGTTGAAGGACGCGGCCGCGCCGCTGGAGACCGCGCGCAAGGCGGTGCCCGGCTTCGCGCCCGCGCTCTGGGCGGACGGACTGCGGCTCCAGGCGGAGGGCAAGCCCGCGGAGGCGGAAGCCCGGCTGCGTGAGGCGCTGACGAAGCTGGACATCCCGCGCTTCCGCACGGACCTGGCGCTGCTCCTGGCGGGCCGGCCGGGAGCCGCGGCGGAGGCGCGCGCGTTGCTGGTCCGCTCGGTGAAGGACTGGCCCGAGCAGCCGGAGGCGCTCCAGGTGTTGTCGCGACTGGCGCGCGAGGCCGGAGACGCGAAGGCGGGCGCGGAGGCCGGCGCGCTGCTCGTCGCGCTCCAGCCGCATGACCGCGAGGCGCACCGGCGGCAGGCGGAGGCGTGGCTCGCCGCGGGCGACAAGGCGCAGGCGGTGAAGATGCTGGAGCGCTACTCGACGCTCGGGGGCGCGGAGCCCGCGGTGCTCTCCACGTGGGTGAAGCTCGCCGTGGAGCTCGACCGCCCGGAGGACGAGGCGAAGGCCCTGGTGCGCCTGGCCGCGGCGACGCCCAAGGACCCCGAACCGCTCCTACGGCTGGCGACGCTGGCGGAAGCGAAACAGGACGTGGCCGCCACGGAAGCGCGGTTGGATCAGGCGGCGGCGCTGGCCCCGGAGCGCGCGGACATCCAGGTGCGGAGGGCGCGGCTGTTGCTCAAGCTGGAGCGCTACTTCGAAGCCATGGCGGCGTACCGCGCGGCGCTTGCCGCTCCGGAGCGGCCGGTGCCCGAGGCGGCGGAGGAGGCCGCGCAGCTGACCAAGAAGCTGCACCTGCCCGCTTCGCCCGCGAAGGGCACGGTGGAGCAGATCTACGACCGGGTGTCGCTGGGGCTGGTGGCGCTGTACCTGGAGCACCTGATGGAGAAGCCGGACCTCAAGGGCAACCTGAAGGTGCGCGTGGACCTGGACCCCACGGGGAAGGCCACGAACGTGGTGGTGCTCTACGACAGCCTCCAGGACGTGCTCATCACCCACAGCGCACACGTGGCCTTCATGGACGCCCAGTACCCGCCCGGCAGCGAGCCGCAGGTGTACCAGTACGTCTTCCGTCCTCCTCCGCGCTGAGGCGGACATCCGGAGCGTTCTCCCACCGGAAGCCGGTTGACGCTTGGGTCAGCGGACGGCACAGACTGGAAGGTCTCGCGCCAGGAGCCCGCCCGTGAACGCCACACCGCTGACGCCCGCCGCCCTGTGGCCCCGCACGCTGGATGTCACCCGCCACGCGTTGGAGACCGGGGCGCTCCAGCCCATCGCCACGGAAGCGCGCACGGTGCCGGCCGCGAGCACGGAGTTCCAGGTGCGCGTGCTGGGGCGGGTGGCGCTCAAGGAGCGCAAGCGTCCGGCGCCGTCTGGCTCGGAGCCGTTCAACCCGTTCGCGAACCCGGAGCCGGACCTGGTGCTGGGGGACGTGGCGCCCGCGCACGTGTGCCTGCTCAACAAGTTCAACGTCGTGGAGCACCACCTGCTGCTGGTGACGCGGGCCTTCGAGTCGCAGGACGCGCTGCTGACGCCCGCGGACTTCGACGCGCTCTCCACGTGCCTGGAGGGGCTGGACGGGCTGGCCTTCTACAACGCGGGGGAGACGGCCGGCGCCAGCCAGCGCCACAAGCACCTGCAACTGGTGCCGCCGCTGGGGCCAGACCGCCTGCGCGCGCCCGTGGAGGCGCTGTTCCCCGTGCTGCCGGGGCCGGGCCGCGTGGTGGCCGCGGAGTCACTGCCGTTCGCGCACCTGCTGGCGGGCCTGGGGCCGTGGGGCGCGCCGGGGCAGGGCGCGCGGATGCTGGCGGCGTACCGGCTCCTGCGGGACGGGCTGGGCCTGGCGGAGCACGCGCCGTACAACCTGCTCGTCACCCGGGACTGGATGCTGCTCGTGCCTCGGAGCCGCGCGGAGCACCTGGGCGTCAACGTCAACGCGCTGGGCTTCGCGGGGTCGCTGCTGGTGCGCACGCCCGAGCAGTTCGACGCGGTCGCCGCGCTGGGGCCGCTGGAATTGCTGCGCCAGGTCGCGGGCGTGACTCCGTAGGAAGTGTGCAACCGCGCGAGCGGACCGGCACAATGCCCGGGCAGCAGGCTCACCCGTCGACACGGGCAGTCGCACGACGCGGGTGGGGGGCCCGAACCGTATGGAGCGACGACCATGGATGTGAACGAGCTGGCCCGCGTGCCGGGCGTGAATCCCCAGGTTCCCGACGCGGCACGCATCTACGACTACACGCTGGGCGGCAGTCACAACTTCGACGCGGACCGGCAGGCGGCGGAGTACATGTTCTCGCTGCTGCCCTCCACGCGGAAGTGGGTGCGGATGCTGCGCGCATGCCTCCAGGGCGCGGCGAAGCGGTTGTCCGCGGAGGGCTTCACGCACTGGGTGGACTTCGCGTCCGGCCTGCCCACCAACGACCATGTGCACGGCGTGCTGCCGCCGGACGTGAAGGTGCTGTACTCGGACATCAATCCGCTGACGATGGCGCAGGCGCGCGTGCTGTTGGGGAACGAGCCGCGCGTGCGCTACCTGGAGTGCGACATCCGCCAGGCGAAGTCCTTCCTAGAGCGCCCCGACGTGCGCGACTTCCTGGGCGGCGAGCGCAAGGTGGCCCTGGGCGCCAACGGCATCACCGTGTTCCTCAAGGCGGAGGAGAACCAGAAGTTCTTCCGCGACCTCTACGACTGGGCCGCGCCGGGCTCCCGGCTCTTCACCACGTTCGAGACGAAGGACCCCGCGAAGACGACGCCCCAGTGGGAGCAGTTCGTGGGCATGTTCCAGAAGATGGGGGAGAGCTTCGAGCTGTTCTCCCTGCCGGAGTACCTGGAGCTCTGCAAGCCGTGGACGCCGGGCCCCGGTGGCGTGCAGACCGTGAGCCGGTTCCTGGGGCTGCCGGACGACTCCATCACCGAGGAGGACCGGCAGGGCGTGGGCATCGAGTTCTACGCCGTCATCCTGGAGAAGAAGTAGCCGCCGCCTTCGCGCGGTAGCGCAGTCCGATGAGCGCCGCGACGAAGCCCGCCGCGGCGCCCACGCCCAACGCCTGGCGGGGACCGAACGTGTCCGCGACCCACCCGACGATGGGGGCCCCCAGCGGCGTGCCGCCCAGCGCGATGGCCAGGAGGATGGCGAGCACGCGCCCGCGCATGGACGGATCGGTGGACAGCTGCACCAGGCTGTTCGCGGTGGTGGTGAACGTCTGCGCGGACACGCCAATGACGACGAGCGTGACGGCGAAGAGTGCATAGACGGGCATCAGCGCCGCGAGCGTGAGCCCCGCTCCGAAGACCGCGGCCCCCGTCACCAGCAGCCCGATGCGAGGCTGCGCGCGCCGGGCGGAGAGCAGCGCGCCCGTCACGGAGCCGATGGCCATGATGGACGTGAGGAGCCCGTAGCCGCTGGCGCCCTGACCGAAGACGCGCACGGCCATGGTGGAGATGAAGATGGGGAAGTTGAGGCCGAAGGTGCCAATCAGGAAGAACATGGTCAGCACCGCCACCAGGTCGGGCCGCTTCCCGACGTAGACGAAGCCTTCCAGCAGGCCCCCGCGTGTGTGGAGCGCCCGGTCCCTCACGTGCAACTCATTCACGCGAAGCAGGCTCAGCGAGCAGAGCACCGCGCCGAACGAGGCCGCGTTGAGGACAAACATCCACCCGGAGCCCACGGCGGAGATGAGCAGCCCCGCGATGGCAGGACCGAGCATGCGCGCGGCGTGGAACGAGGTGGAGTTGAGCGCCACGGCGTTGGCGAGGTCCTCCTCGCCCACCAGCTCCGATACGAACGTCTGGCGCGCGGGGGCATCGAACGCGGTGACGCACCCCAGGAGGAACGCGAACACGTTCACGTGCCACAGCCGGATGTGTCCGGAGAGCGTGAGCAGCCCCAGGCCCAGCGCCAGCGCGCCCAGGGCCGCCTGCGTGGCGAACAGGAGCTTGCGCCGGTCGAAGTGATCCGCCGCGAAGCCCGTCAGGGGAAGGAGCAACAGCGGCGGCGCGAACTGGAGCGCCATGACCACGCCCACGGCCGTGGCGTTGTTGTGGGTGAGCTGGGTGAGGACGAGCCAGTCCTGGGCGGTGCGCTGCATCCACGTGCCCACGTTGGACACGAGCGCTCCGGCCGCCCACGTCCGGTAGTTGTAGCCGCGCAGCGAATGGAAGGTGCCCTTCATTCCGCGGGAGACCTTATCCGCATGACTCCCCGTTGAGTGCGCAGCGGCCGGACGCGCAGGGCGTGAAGGAAGCGCTGGAGCAGCCCGTGGCCTCGCAGCGGCAGGTGGTGACGCGGCGGGTGAGTGCGTCGCAGCACGGCGCGTAGGACACCGGCGGCGTGCCTGCGTCGGTGCTGGTGCCCGCGTCGGTGCTGACGCCGCCGTCTTCTATTCCGGTGCCCGCGTCGGTGCTGACGCCGCCATCTTCGATTCCGGTGCCCGCGTCGGCCTCCACGCCCGCGTCGACGCCGGCGCCTCCGTCGAAGCTCGTGCCGCCGTCCTGGCTGCCGTGGAGGGTCTCGCAGCTGTCCCGGAGCGACGGCGTGCAGGTGCCGGCCGAGCACGCCTGGAAGCGGATCTCACAGCCGTTGGAGTCCTCGCAGAGACAGGTGTCCACCTGGTTGCGGACGCAGCAGACGGCCCAGGACTCTTCGCCTGGTTCGTCGGGGTCCTCGTAGAGCGGGTCGAAGCAGGCGCCCAGGAGCGCGACGAGGATGGCGATGGCGAGTCGTTTCACGGCGGTTGGGACACCCGGTGCGGCCGGCCTGGGACATGCCGCCGGGGTACGACTAGTATTCCACAGCCCATCGCGGATGCGATGCGATGTCCCAGGCCGCCGGGGCCGGGTGTCTCAAGGACGAAAAGGAAGGTCGGACCCATCGGATGGCGAGCGGGCTCGGTGCGGAGGAGCTCAGGGAGCTCTACGAGCGCTTCGCGCCCGTGGTGCACCGTCGCGCGCTCGCGCTGCTGGGACGCGATGCCGACGCCTGGGACATCGTCCAGGAGGTCTTCGAGCGCATGTTGACGGCTGGCGCGCGGTTCCGACGGGAGGCCCGTCCCATGACGTACGTGTACCGCGTCACCACCAACCTGTGTCTCAACGCGCTGCGCTCGCGCCAGCTGCGGGAGCCGGTGCTCCTGGAGGCGCCGGAGGCCGCGGCGCTCACGCCCAGCCAGTGGGAGGCCGCGGACTTCATCCGCCACCTCGTGGGGCGGATGGGCGAGCGCGAACTGGAAGTGGCCACGCTGCACTTCTTCGACGGGCTGACCCAGGAGGAGATCGCCGGGATGCTGGACGTGTCGCGAAAGACCATCGTCCGCGACCTGGACTCCATCCGGAAGAAGGCGGCGGAGCTGGGGCGGCTGCCGGAAGCGTTGGAGGCAGAGCGTGGCTGAGCACCTGACACGGCTGGAGTTGGACGAGTGGCTGTCGGGACTGGATGCCTCGGGTCGCGCGGAGCGGCACGTGGCCGCCTGCCCGGCCTGCGGGATGATCGCCGAGCGGATGCGGCAGGCGCGAGCGTCGAGCCTGGCCCAGCCCCGAGCGAAGGCGGTGCTGGCGAGGTTGGAGGAGAAGCGCGCCCGGTCCGCGAGGCCCTGGTGGAGCTGGGGCGTGCCGCTGGTGACCGCGCTGGCGGTGGGGCTCGCGATGGTCGTCTATGTGCCGCGAGGCGCGGAGGACGGCGTGCGGCTGAAGGGGACCGTGGCGCTGCGGCTGCTGTCCGTGCAGGGCACGCCGGT
Organism: Corallococcus sp. AB018; assembly: GCF_003986945.1. Classification (NCBI taxonomy): domain Bacteria; kingdom Pseudomonadati; phylum Myxococcota; class Myxococcia; order Myxococcales; family Myxococcaceae; genus Corallococcus; species Corallococcus sp. AB018. Next base: position 36,235 of record NZ_RAWR01000053.1, read on the forward strand.
GCAGGACGCGAAGCCCGGCGAGCAGATGACGCTCGCGGTGGGCACGGGGCCGTACCGGAACGTGCTGGTGCTCGCGGTGGATGAAGCGGGCGCGGTGGATCCGCTCTGGCCGAGGGACGGGCAGACGAGCGGCACGGTGGAGCCAGGGGCGGAGGTCCGGTTGTTCCCCGCGTTGGAAGTGACGCCGGGGTCAGTGGCGTTGCATGCGTTCTTCTCGGATGCGCCGCTGGACGTGGAGCAGGCGCGGGAGGCGCTCACTGCGCGCGTCGCGGAGGCGCGCGGGAAGGGGCAGGGCCCGCTGGAGGTGGCGACGCCGGAGACCATCGGGAAGGCGCAGGCGCGCACGCTGCTGAGGGTCGTGCCGTGAGCCGCGCGTTGGGCCTGGGTGTTCGGGTGTTCGCGGTGCCGAGCCCGCTGAGGCGCGCTGAAGAAGGGGCACGCCGCTGGGCGCTTGGCTTGGGGGGACAGCTGCTCGCGGTGCCGGAGCCGCTTCCGGGCGCGGCAGTAGAGGAGTCGCCGCGCTGCCGGGCATGGGGCCTGGGAGTAAGGCTGCTCGCTGTGCTGCTCATGGTGCTGGGCCCGCTTCCGGGCGCCGCCGCGGAGGAAGCGCCGCGCCGCTGGGCGCTGGTCGTGGGAGAGAACCAAGGCCTGGCCAGCGAGGAGCGGCTGCGCTTCGCGGAGACGGACGCGCAGCGGATGCGCGAGGTGCTCCAGGAAGTGGGCACCGTTCCGCCAGAGCGCACGATGACGCTGCTGGGTACGGATGCCGCGAAGCTGCGCGAAGCCCTGGCGCGCTTCCGGGCGCGGCTGGCCGTGGAAGCCTCGCCGAGGGATTGGCTCCTGCTCTACGTGTCGTCGCACGCGGGCGACGGCAGCCTGCACCTGCGCGGCACCGAGCTGCCGATGCGCGAGCTGGTGGACTTCCTCAAGGGTGCCCCGGTGGGAGTGGGGCTGCTCATCCTGGACTCGTGCCGCTCCGGTGTCGCCACGCGATTGAAGGGCCTGAAGCCGGTGGCCGCGCCCATCACGATGGAGGCCTCGGACCTGGAGGGCCGGGTCGTCATCAGCGCGTCTGGCGCGGATGAGTACGCCCAGGAGTCGGATGCGTTGCAGGGCTCCTTCTTCACGCACCACCTGGCGGTGGGTTTGCGCGGAGCGGCCGATGCTTCGCGAGATGGGCGCGTCACGCTGGAAGAGGCCTACCGCTACGCCTACGCGAGGACGCTGGAGTCCACGCTCGTCTCACCGGGAGGCATGCAGCGCCCCACGTTTCGCATGGACCTGAGCGGCCGCGGAGAGTTGATCCTCTCCGAGCCCCAGCGCGCGCGAGGCCGCCTGACGCTCGACGTGAAGGCCCCGGGCCGCTGGCTCGTCATGGCGTCGGAGAGTGGCGCGCTGGTGGCGGAGCTGGAGAAGGGCGAGGGCCCCACGACGCTGGCAGTGGCGCCCGGCGCGTACCGGCTGCTGCTGCGAGCGGAGGACGGATATCTGGAGCGGTCGGTGAGGGTGCCGCTCGACGGAGCCGTGTCGGTGGGAGGCGAGCCCCTGGAGCAGGCAGCGAGGATGAGGCTCGCGCGAAAGGGTGGGGCGGGGTCGACGCTGCTGGTCGCGGTAGGGCCATCGCTGACGTCGGGCATCGTGTCGGGCCTGTCGTCGCTCGCGGGCCTGGACGTGCGCCTGGTGCGCGAAGGGCGGCTGTTCACCGGTGTGGACACGTCGGGCCTGGGGCTCGCGGTGCGGCGGGGGACTGGCAGCAGGGTGTCCTTCCAGCAGACGGAGCTGGAGCTGCGGCTGGGCGCGGGGCCGCATTGGAAGCTCGGAGCCTGGACGTTCAGCGGCGCGCTGGAGGCCGGGGCGCTGGCGGTCTTCCAGTCGCGCATCCCGGATGAAGATGCGCGCTTCGGGCTGGAACCGCTGGCGCTCGTCACCGGGGGCGTGCGGCTGGACGTGCGAAGCCGCCTGTCGATGCTCTTGAGCGCCTCCGCCGGAGGCGTCATGGCGAAGCGAGACTCCGGCACGGCGCTGGTGCCCAGGGCCTCCGCGTCACTGATGGTCGGCTACGCGCTCTGACCTGTCGCGTTCGCCCAGCCTGGCCCGTAGACTTCGCCGCCCCATGCGTGACTTCGACGTGCGACAGGCCCTCACTGCGAGCCTCAAGGCCACTCACGCGAGTGACCCTGGAACCCTCATCCGTGAGGAGCTGGGTCTGGAGCACGGGCAGGTCTTCGTGGACGTGGCCGTCATCAACGGTGAACTCCATGGCTACGAGCTGAAGAGTGAGCGGGACACCCTGGAGCGGCTTCCGCGACAGGTCGAGGCGTACAGCGCGGTGCTCGACAGGGCCACGCTCGTCGTGGGCGCCCGTCATGTGCAACAGGCCCTCGGTCTCATCCCCGCATGGTGGGGCGTCAAGACTGCCACGACCCAGCGCGATGGTTCGGTCAGGTTGAGCCCCTTGCGCAAGGGCCGGCGCAATCCCCAGCAACAGATGTCGGCCCTGGTCCGGTTGCTCTGGCGCGACGAGGCGCTGGAGCTCCTGGAGTCACGGGAGGCCGCCAAGGGATTGCGGAGCAAGCCCCGGAAGATGCTCTACGAGCGCCTGGTGGAAGTGCTGCCAGCTGAAGTGCTGCGCGTGGAGGTCCGCCGCCTGCTCAAGGCGCGTGAAGACTGGTGAGCTGCTTCAGCACCTTCGCGATGTGATGGTTTGTTCCCACCTTGCGCCACACGGCCGGGTTTCCGGGCGTCTCTGCTCCACCGGCGCATCCGAAGATGTAGTCGTCGCCCTGACTGAAGGTGCGCCCGGCGTAGCACTCCTGTTCCACCAGGTACTGTGCCAGCGCGGCGTATTGCTCATATCCGAGTCGCTTCAATGCGCCGCCGCGCACCACGAGCCAGTGGTCGTCCGCCGTGTAACGGATGTTGGGGCTTCCAGAGTGGAGTGCCGCGTCCGCTGAGGGAGGCTGTGCCCCTTGGATGGCGTAGTCGCCGTAGGTGGGCACCCGAACGAGCGACTTCGCTTTCCCGGAGAGGATTCGCCACAGGATCCAGTCGGCACGCTGGACCTTTGTCGGCAGTTTGATGTCGCTGATGGACCGCGGAAATGCGCCGGCCGCCACGGTCAGCGTTCGAAAGGCCATCAGCCCATCGATAGCGCCGATGACGCCCGGGAGACTCTTCGAGAGCACGCCCACGTCGTCTGCCGCGATGGGGCCCAGGTCCAGCACCAGGTCGGCGGCTTCACGAGTCGTCCCTGTCTTTCGAAGGGTCGACGAAAGCGCCTCGTCGAGGTCGTCCCCGAACAGCTCCTTCTTGCGAATGCGGACGCATACACCCCGCTGGTCTTCGGCGACCGCAGACCTGACCGCGACCTGGTATTCGGAGTCACGCTCAGGGCCTGTGACAGGGACGAGCGCGACTCCAGCCTCCCTGGCCTTCGCCAGGACGTAGGTCAGGGGATGTTCTCCGGAGGCCATCGTCTGCGCGGGTGCCAGGTGAAGCCCGTCGATGAAGGCACGGCTATTCGGGATCGACTTCGCGAGATGAGGCCCCGTCCTGGCAAGCAACTCCTCCAGCGTTTCCATGCGGAGGGTCTTCCGCCTGTCTTTCTCTCGCTTGGGCTTGAGCGGCCGGATTTCGAAGAGCGGGGTCACCCGCTGGCGCTGCGCGGCCTCAAGCTGCGCGAGGGCATCGCGCTCTCCCTGCATGAACTTGAGGATGGGCACGTAGTGCGTTCGGTTGAAGCCTTGTGTCACCTGGATGTTCCCCCCGGGATGTGACGCAAGCCTGCCTGGGTCGTGCCATCGCGTGGCGGTCCCAAAGGAGGTATTGCGTTGGAGGCCACTCTGCCATCCAGCCCTGACACACCAGACCGGTCAGTCGTCAGCGGCTGATGCTTCCAGGTAGAACACGCCTCGCCTGTCTTTCACCGGAGCCACCCATGACCCTGCGCCGCCACTTTCTGCTCACCGTCACGCTGGGCCTCACCCTGGGCTGCGCGGGCGCGAAGCCCACCGTGCCCGCACCCGCTGAACCGGGCGCGCTGGAACGGGTGGCGCTGGTGCATGGTGGCGCGGGGCCGTGGGCGGTCGCGGGCTACCGGATGGGCGATTACGCGCTCCAGCAACTGGGCCTGCCCCGGGGCAGCTTCAAGCTGGAGGTCGTCCATCACAGCCCGGCGAAGGTCCAATACACCTGCGTCGCGGACGGCGCGGCGGCGGCCACCGGCGCCAGCCTGGGCAAGCTCAACCTGTCGCTGGAGACCACACCCTCGCCGGAGGATGTCGCGACCACGTTCCGCAACCGCGACACCGGCCAGTCCCTCACGCTCCGCCCGTCCGCCAGCTTCGTGCAGCGCTTCCGGGACGTCCCGCGCGAGAAGCTGGGCGAAGCGGGCCGGGCCGTCCTCACCCTGCCAGACGCCGAAGTCTTCGAGACCGTCACGCCTGAGCGGAACGCCGCTCAGAGGACGACGAGCGAGATGGCCAGCGCCGGCAGCGCGCCCTGGACGATGCTGGCCACGAGGAATTTCCGGTTGCTGCTCACCAGCACCACCGCCGCCGCCAGCATGCACCCGCAGCCGAACACCACCGCCGCCACGCCCGACGCCACCGCGCCCGAGTGCACCACCGCCACGCCCACCAGCACGCCCACGGCGAGGAACAGGTTGTAGAAGCCCTGGTTGAGCGCCATCGGCTTCACCACGTCCGCGTCCGCCTGCGACTTCAGCCCGAAGCGCTTCCACACCTTCGGCTGCGAGAAGACGATGCTCTCCATCACGAAGAACAACACGTGGATGAGCGCGGCGATGACCGCGAAGACCTGTGCCAGTGGCGACATGATGACTCCCCCTCCGGGGTTGGGATATTCTGAACCAGTCAGTTCCGAATTCATATTGAAACGGTCAGTTCAGAATTGTCAAGGAGGGTGACGTGGCGCGGACGCGGGCGTTCGACGAGACAGAGGCGGTGCGGGCGGCGTTGGGAGTGTTCTGGTCGCGCGGCTACGAGGCGACGTCGCTGTCGGACCTGGAGGCCGCGACGGGGCTGAACCGCTCCAGCCTGTACCAGACGTTCGACAGCAAGCGCGGGCTGTTCGCGCGGACCATCGCGCTGTACCTCCAGGAGGTCATCGGGCCCCGGCTGGGTGTCTTCGCGAAGGACGCGCCGGGCCTCGAGCAGGTGACGGAGTACTTCGAGTCGCTCGCGGCGACCATGGCCACCGCGCCGCCAGCGCTGACCCGGCGGGGCTGCCTGCTGGTGAACACGGCCACGGAGCTGGGCCCGCATGACGCGGAGGCAAAGCAGGCGGTGGAGGACTACCGGGCGCTCCTGCGAGGCCACCTGACGCGGGCCCTGGAGGGCGCGGCCCGGGCGGGCGTGTTGCCGCGCAAGACGGTGGCGCGCCGGGTGGAGCTGCTCCTGGGCGCGGTCATCGGGGTGCTCGTCACGGCGCGCGTGGACCCGGCGGCCGCTGCGAAGCTGGCCCAGGCGACGGCGAGCGAGGTGGCGGGCTGGGCGGGGTAGGGGGGCGCCGGGCTTGTCCGGCGTGGGAAGGCTGGTACAAGGGCGCGATCTCCCGAGGCGCCCCGTGCCTCCGTCCCCCGAGGCTCCGATGGAATTCTCCGCGCTCTCGCTGTCGCCCCCGCTGCTCCAGGTGCTGGAGGAGTTGGAGTTCAAGACCGCCACCCCCATCCAGGCACAGAGCATCCCGGTGCTGTTGCAGGGAAAGGACCTGGTAGGCCAGGCGCGCACGGGCAGCGGGAAGACGGCGGCGTTCGCGCTGCCCATCCTGCAGAAGGTGAAGCTCACTCAGGACCGGCGGCTCCAGGCGCTGGTGCTCTGCCCCACGCGCGAGCTGTGCGCGCAGGTGGCGGGAGAGATTCGCAGGCTCGCGCGACGCATGCCGGGCGTGCAGGTGCTGGCGCTCGCGGGCGGGCAGCCCATCCGGCCGCAGGTGGAGGCGCTGGAGAAGGGCGCGCACATCGGCGTGGGGACACCCGGGCGCATCATTGACCTGCTGGACCGCGAGGTGCTGGACACACGGCACCTGGCCACGGTGGTGCTGGATGAAGCGGACCGGATGCTGGACATGGGCTTCCGGGAGGACATGGAGCGGGTGCTCGGCGCGACGCCCTCGAAGCGGCAGACGGTGCTCTTCTCCGCGACGTTTCCGGACGACATCGAGAAGCTGAGCCGCGCGTTCCAGAAGGACCCCGTGCGGGTGTCGCTGGCGCAGGAGGAGGCCGCGCCGGACATCCAGCAGGTGGGGTACGCGTGCACGCCGGAGGAGAAGCAGACATTGCTGTTGCGGCTGTTGCGCCAGCACCAGCCGGCCTCCGCCATCGTGTTCTGCAACTTCAAGGCGGTGGTGGTGGAGCTGACGCGAGCGCTGGTGCAGGCGGGCGTGAGCGCGGACGGGTTGCAGGGCGACCTGGAGCAGTTCGACCGGGACCGGGTGATGGCGAAGTTCCGCAATCACAGTACGCGCGTGCTGGTGGCCACGGACGTGGCGGGCCGGGGCATCGACGTCGAGGCGCTGGACGCGGTGGTGAACTACGAATTGCCGCAGCAGCCGGAGGCGTACGTGCATCGCATCGGCCGCACGGGGCGCGCGGGCCGTCGCGGGCTGGCGCTGTCGCTGGTGACGCGCTCGGACAGCCGCAAGGTGGAGGACATCGAAGGGACGACGGGCGTGAAGCTGGAGAAGGGGGACGTGGACGCGCTGGTGCCGGAGAACGTGCCGGGCGTGTCGCTCATCTCCGGCTGGGAGACGCTGTCCATCTCCGCGGGGCGCAAGGACAAGATGCGGCCCGGAGACATCCTGGGCGCGCTCACGGGCGATGCGGGCGGGTTGAAGGCGGAGGACGTGGGCAAGATTGAAATCCACGACCATCACGCCTTCGTCGCCGTCTCCAAGCGCGTGGTGAAGGTGGCGTTCCAGCGGCTGAGCGAGGGCCGCATCAAGGGCCGCAAGCACCGCATCGAACGCGTGCGGTGAGGGACTACTAATCTCATTCGAAATTAGTAGTAGATTGGGAGTTCAAGCCCATGCGACTCCCCGCGACGCCTCCCGACCTCCATGCATTCGTCCAGACGGTGGCAAGGTCAGGGAAGGAGCACCTTGTCGCTCTGCTGGAGCACAAGGCCGTGGGGCCAGAGCTCGACGGGCGTTATCTCCATTGGGACGAGCTTCGCCGGCATCCCGCGCCAGAGGGCATGACGCATGAGGAGTGGTGGTACCGGGTCAAGACCGCGCGAACCACGTTGGGCGCCGACCTGCCGCTCCTGGACAAGACGGGGCAGCCGTTCTCCTTCACCCGTCCTGACGGGCTTTTTTCGGGCCTGCACCGGATCGACCGGCAGCTCGGAAAGGGGCTGGAACTGGCGGACCCTCAACTGGCCAATGCAGGCGTCCGGGACCGATACATCGTCGAATCGTTGATGGAAGAAGCCATCACTTCCAGTCAGCTGGAGGGTGCCTCCACGACCCGAAAGGTTGCCAGGGAGATGCTGGAGCAGGGACGTCCGCCTCGGACCAAGGACGAGCGGATGATCTTCAACAACTTCCAGGCCATGGAGCTGATGCGCCGGAATGCGCATGTGCCGCTGACGACCTCCCTGCTCCTGGAGCTTCACGAAACCATCACGCGTGACACGCTCGACCCAGGCGAAGAGGGCCGCTTGCGGCACGGCGATGAGCCCGTCACGGTCCAGGACCGGGCGAGTGGAGCGATCCTCCACGTCCCCCCTGATGCCAGTGAGCTGCCCGGCCGATTACGGAAGCTCTGTGCGTTCGCGAATGGCTCCGACGGGAGCGTCTTCATCCATCCCGTCGTGCGCGCCATCGTGATCCACTTCATGCTCGCCTATGACCATCCCTTCGTGGATGGCAACGGCCGCACCGCACGGGCGCTGTTCTACTGGAGCATGATCCGGGAGGGATATTGGATCGCGGAGTTCCTCTCCATCTCCCGGATCATCCAGCGCGCCCAGATGCAATACAGCCGGGCGTTCCTGTTCACGGAGACGGACCGGGGAGACCTCACCTATTTCCTCCTGCACCAACTGGACGTCATCCAACGCGCGACCGATGACCTCTACGCGTATCTGGAGCGGAAGGGGCAAGAGGCCCGGCAGGTGGATCTCCTCCTCAAGGAGGATGCGGGCCTCAATCCCCGGCAGCGGGAATTGCTGGCGCATGCCCTCCACCATCCGACCGCGCGCTACGACATCCAGTCGCACCGGCGTCGGCACGGAGTGGTTTATCAAACCGCCCGACAGGACCTGCTCGACCTCGAAGCCGCGGGGTTCTTGGAGAGAGAGCAGGTCGCACGGGCCTACTTCTTCTCGCCTGTTGCCCACCTGGAGAGACGGCTCAAGAAGCACAAGCCCTGAGGCGGGTCACCCCGGCGCGCTCTTGCGCTCCGTCGCGACCGGCGCCTGCGTGTGCTTCGCCAGCGCCTCCATGATCTGCTCCGCCTTCCACCCCGGATCCAACACCGGGCAGAAGTAGCCCGGACCCGCGCGTTCGCGGACGGCCCAGGCGAAGAAGTCCCTCGCCACGGTGTGGACCTCTTCTGGCAGGAAGAGCGCCGCCACGTCGTACTCCGTGAAGCGCATGAGGCCTGGGACGCGCCACTCCCGCTCCCAGTCGAAGCGGTAGCTGTAGGGCGCGTTGTGCGCGTCACCCTGGATGTCCACGAAGGGCGTCACCGCCCACACGGGCTCCTTCTGGGGCTCCTTCGCCGCCAGGGCCTGGTCCAACTGGTGCTTCATCGCCAGGTGTGCCGGGGAGCCGTATTGCACGTACCAGACAGGGCCTCCGCCCTGCGACAGGATGAAGCTCTTCCGGAAGGCGATGCCGTACAGACTCCGGCGCTGCACCAGCCTCGCGAGTTGATCCAACGGAATCTCGCTGAAGCACACCGAGCGGTGCCGGTCCGCCACCGCCGCCTCCCGCCGCGCGATGCCAAACCCCTCCGCGCCCGGGATGAGCGTGCGCGCTCCCAGGATGCTCATCATGTTCTGGTAGGCGTCGTGGTACGGGGGCCCGGGCTTCGTGAAATGCACCACGAAGTCAGACATGTCCCGCCACTGCGCATTCGCCTGATACCCGAGCATCGCCTCGCGAGTGTCCCGGCCCGGTCCCTCCTTCGCAACACAACGTGCCGGGTTGTCCCAAGGCCTGCCCGCTCTCCTGACGTGCGAAGGCGTCAGGACAGGCGGACGGGCGCTGGCTCCCTCGGCCGCGATAGGCGCATCAATGCCAGGCCCGCGAGCACCGCTCCTGACGCCACCGCCGCCTCCCGCGCGCTCGCGCCGAAGGCCACCAGCGTCAGCCCCAGCACCAGCGTGGGCACCGCCAGCAGCGCGTGCACCGGCCGCAGGTTCCGCTCCCGCCGCAGAGACAGCACCGCGAGCGCCGCCGCCGTGACACCGAATTGCATCAGCACCGCGATGGCGGAGAGCGCGAAGAGCTCCGACAAGTCCCCCAGGTTCACGAACCCCAGCACCAGCGCCCACGTCACCGCCAGCGCACGCATGGGCACTCCCGACGCCGACATGCGCTCCAGCCCGAACAGCGAACGCTCTCCGGAGGCCAGCGCGGACAGGTAGCGCGGCGTCGTCACCATCATCCCCACGCAGATGCCCAGCGCGGACACGCTCGTGCCCGCTCCCACCAGCCGCTCCAGCCCCGCGCCGCCCCACACC
>NZ_RAWR01000533.1:0-450 GCF_003986945.1 Corallococcus sp. AB018
CTTCTGTAGTACCCGGCTAAGCCCATGAAACTGCAAACTTCTGTTACATTCGTTGGAGTGGGCCAATTCACAATTGCCTCTATCTTCTGTGGGTCTACTGAAATCCCTTCCTTGTTGATAACATGGCCTAAGAAAATGACATCATCCAACCAAAATTCACATTTCTTTAATTTGGTAAATAGTTTCCTTTCTCTAAGTGTTTGCACAACGATTCTCAATTGTTGTTCTTGTTTAGGTCTATTCTTCAAATATATAAGCATATCATCAATAAATATTACAACAAATTCATCAAGGTAAGGTTTAAAAATTCGGTTCATAAGGTCCATAAATGCTGCGGGGGTGTTAGTCACTCCAAATGGCATAACAAGGAATTCATAATGACTATACATCGTTCTGAATGTAGTTTTCTCAACATCTTCTGCCTTTACGTTCAACTGGTGGTACCCGGAT
>NZ_RAWR01000534.1:0-449 GCF_003986945.1 Corallococcus sp. AB018
GGACTTCACCCTCCCGGGGAGTTCGGGGGACGTCTACACATATGTCGTGCATCATTGTATATAATGCATATGCCATGCATTTCACTGTAATATAATGCATATGTCATGCATCCCACTATATCCATTCCATTGCATATCGTAGATATTGCATTATAGCTTGCATGCATCCATCCATTGCATCACCTCCATCTAGGGTTTGCACCTTTCCTTGTTGAGCTTGGTCTGGTATGTGCCCATACTTTTCACGTCTATACACTCATAGTTTTGTATGACCGTTCTATGCTAGACGTGGTTTGTTTGTGTCCATGCCTTTCCTAGGCAAGATTTGGTTTGGTCCGTGCGCCATATCCATCATACATATTACATTGTAGTGTAATTTTTGCATCCTGCATTAGGATCATGTTCTTTCGTTCGCGGGTTGTTTCCCCACTTATGTCATTCCACCCAAT
>NZ_RAWR01000535.1:0-449 GCF_003986945.1 Corallococcus sp. AB018
TTCTGCTCGGCCGGGGCGGCGTCGATCATCTTGTCCATCGCCGTGCCGGTGGTGTTCTTCGCGGTGTTCACTGCCGTGTTGAAGACGTCGATCGTGGCCATGAGAGTGTCTCCGGGTCCTGCGAGATGGGTTCGTGCGGCAGCAGCTACAAAAGGATTATCGCTGAAGGGGGGCGGGAGTTTCCTGGGGATTTTTTCGCGATCATTTTTCCCCGGTCCCGCCCGCGCCACCGGCCCGCCACCAGGGGCCAGAAACGCCACCGGCCCCGGTCCGATGCCCTGAAGGGCACCAGCACGGGGCCGGAGCGAGACCAACAACCTGTGAAGGACTACTTCAGGTTGTTCACGGCGGCCATCGCCATGTCGTCCATCTTCTTCATGAGGTTCGTGATGGTGCTCATGATCTGGGACTCGAGCTGAACCTGCTTCTGCGCCTGCAGGAAGCCCTTC
>NZ_RAWR01000536.1:0-449 GCF_003986945.1 Corallococcus sp. AB018
GGCTTGATTTGTATTTATGTCTGCAGTCTTGAAAACTATGCCTCTCGACTTGTAATATTTGTATTTTGCACACGTCGGCTTGAGAAGTCTTTTGATCAAGATGTAATATGTACTTTGCTTCATTTGTAACCAAGTTGTAATCCATGTGTAGATGTTTGCCATTTCATTTGACTTACGCACAACTCTTATGGACTAATTAGATTTAAACTATTGTTTCCGCACATGTGAGCCCCATATGTGTACTTTGATAGTGTGAGCTTTGTAAGTTGGCCTTCGGTAATCTCGGATTACTGGCCGGTTACGGTGCTAAACCCATAGGGGCGGGTTTGGGTCGTGACAGAGTGGTATCAGAGCGATACTTACCACGAGTTATACCGCACACACATGTCCAAATGAGCTATAGGGTGTCCTAGAAAAGTAAATAGGGCATCACATGAGCATAATAAGCG
>NZ_RAWR01000537.1:0-448 GCF_003986945.1 Corallococcus sp. AB018
GACGTGATGGTGGGGTCACGAATAAAATCACCCATAATTATAACTACGAACACAATGCTTACTAATGGTACATATAGTTGGAGTGGGCATTTGGAAACTGTGAATTGCAGCCTTTGTCGAGCTCTAACAATCCATCCATATATTACTTCCAAAACACCCACTAATAGTAGTACCAAACTGAGAAATGGAATCACAAATGGCATACCACTTCGCACTCTAAAAATCCATCCGCATATAACTTCAAAAAAACCATCACCTGACTCTAAAAAATCAGTCAGACTATAGATATCATTAGCAAATGATGAACCACAAGAAACTTTTGTGCTGAGGAAAATATCATGAATTTCTTCACTATCAAATCGTCTTGCGAGATCTAGAGACGTGAAGCCCTTGAAATTCTTTGCATTTCTGTTATTGTAGTTTTGATCAAGTATTAACTTCACAATCT
>NZ_RAWR01000538.1:0-447 GCF_003986945.1 Corallococcus sp. AB018
GGACATGATGTTTGTTGCTTCTGTCTTCCCCTTCTTAAAGGCAGGTTGGGCACTTTGTACTTCTCTAAAGTGTTCAGCCTTTTTGATTGATCCCTTGAGCTCGCATACACGCTCAGGTTCAAAGATTCCATGTATTACATTGATAATGCCTTGAGGTGGGGCGTCGAGTGGCATTCCAGTGGGGTTATTATGATCCTGGGGGGTTGGCTGTGTCCCTCCTTCAATGTATTTGTCCAAGTGACCTGCTGCCACCAGTTCTTCCAAGTGCTGTCTCAGTGGCGTGCAATTCTCAGTTCGGTGCCCCTTTTCTTTGTGGAAGGTGCACCGTGATCTGTCGTCATAGTCTTTCTGAGCTTCTCCCAGCTTGGCTGTCCACTTGACGAAAGGCTCATCTCTTATTTCGCTCAGAATCCGATATATTGGTTTTTTGAACACCGTTGTTATGGC
>NZ_RAWR01000539.1:0-446 GCF_003986945.1 Corallococcus sp. AB018
GTGCAGCACCGCCACCACGGTGCGGCCGTGCTCGCGGTTGAGCATCGCGAACAGGTCGAGCAGTTCCACCTGGTGCGCGATGTCCAGATAGGTGGTGGGCTCGTCGAGCAGGATCAGGGGCGTCTGCTGCGCGAGAACCATTGCGACCCAGACGCGCTGGCGTTGCCCGCCCGACAGTTCGTCGACCAGTCGTGCCGACAGTTCGGTGACACCGGTGTGCCGCATGGCGTCGGCGACCGCGGCCGCGTCGTCACGTGACCACTGCCGGAACACCTTCTGATGCGGAAAACGGCCACGCGACACCAGATCTGCCACCGTGATACCCTCGGGCGCGATCGAGGTCTGCGGCAGCAACCCGAGTCGGCGCGCCACGTCCTTGGTGTGCATGGTCGCGATGTCGTGCCCATCGAGGATCACCCGCCCGGCCGACGGTGTGAGCAACCGGG
>NZ_RAWR01000540.1:0-444 GCF_003986945.1 Corallococcus sp. AB018
ATCCAAGCGCATTCCCTTCATCGACCCGCTCGACATCCGCTACCGCCGCTTCGAGACGGTGCCGCGGCCGGTGGCCCAGGCGGTGATGTTCTGCCTGATGGACGTCTCGGGCTCGATGTCCGAGCACATGAAGGATCTCGCCAAGCGCTTCTACATGCTGCTCTACGTGTTCCTGAAGCGCCGCTACAAGCACGTCGAGATCGTCTTCATTCGTCACACCGACCGCGCCGAGGAGGTCGACGAGCAGACCTTCTTCTACGGCCCGGCCTCCGGCGGCACGCTGGTCTCCAGCGCCCTGCAGGCCATGCACGAGATCGTGCGCGAGCGCTTCAACCCGTCGGACTGGAATATCTACGCCGCGCAGGCTTCCGACGGCGACAATTCCTATTCCGACGGCGAGCTCACCGGCATGCTGCTGACCGACAAGATCCTGCCGGTCTGCCA
>NZ_RAWR01000541.1:0-443 GCF_003986945.1 Corallococcus sp. AB018
CTCAAAGAAGTATGTGAAGAAGTGCGAAAAATGTCAGAAGTTCGCACATCAAATACATCAGCCGGCCAGAGAACTCCGACCATTGTCCAGCCCATGGCCCTTTGCAATGTGGGGCTTGGACATAGTAGGACCACTTCCAACAGCGCCCGGAAACAGGAAGTTCTTTCTCGCGGTAAAAGAATACTTCACAACGTGGGTGGAAGCAGAGGCACTGGCATTAATCAAGGAGAAGGATGTGAAGAATTTTGTTTGGCAGAACATCATCACTCGATTCGGTATACCAAAAGCCTTAATCTCAGACAACGGTACTCAGTTCGATGGCAGAATCTTCAGAGGCTTTTGTGAAGAATACAAGATAGAGTTCTACAATTCCACACCAGTATATCCCCAAGCAAATGGTCAGGCAGAGGCATCAAACAAGGTCGTTTTGGATGGATTGAAGA
>NZ_RAWR01000542.1:0-443 GCF_003986945.1 Corallococcus sp. AB018
GGAAGAGGGGGCCCTGGCTGGCGCGGAAGCGGTTGAGCACGGAGCGGCTGACGCAGTGGCCCGCGCTCAACAGCCGCAGCGCCAGGTCCGTCTGCAGCGCATGCGCCAGCTGCGTGCCCTGGTGCACACCGACGAGGCTGGCGTACACCCAGAGCGCCAGCAACTCGCGCGGCGCATACCCCTTCTGTCCCAACGCCGAGTACCCCGCCTCCACCCGCCCCAGCTCGAAGCGCTTCACCACCTCTCGCACCTTCCGGGCCAGGTGCTCCCGCGGCACCAGTCGCTCAGCGGCGGCAAGCACCTCGCGCTCCGCTCCCTTGAAGCGCGGAGTCGGGTCCTTTGCGACGCGGCGCCTGCCCCCCTGCTCGGCAGAGGCGCAGGAGGCTCCTTCTTCTGAAGTCATCTCTCTTCTACGGGACCCAGCGGATTGCTTATTCCGCGCA